>JAKQBR010000342.1 GCA_029574005.1 Deltaproteobacteria bacterium
CCTCCCCCTAACGCTTCAAGTCTTCCAGGATGATATCCGCGCAGCGCATGCTGCTGCGCGCCGCGCCGTTGATGGCCAGGCCGCGCCCCAGGTAGGTATCGCCCGCGAAATAGAGGTTGGGGATCCCCGGGGCCTTCAATGCCGGCTTGAAATTCCCGACCAGCCCCGGCTGGCGGGCCAGACCGTCGCAGCCGTCAACGTAATACGGGAGCTTCCACTCCGTCTTGTCCTCGATGCCCGGGAACATCTCTTTCAAGTCCTCCCAGAGCAGATTCAAGAGCCTCTCGCGCTTGAACTTGTCCGAGGCCTCGGCATGCTCGCAGACCAGGTCGGTATGCAGCAGCTGCTTGCCCTCAGGGGTGATCTTGTCGGAGTAGTTCGAGGCCGGGAAGGCCTGGAACGGGAAGCCCGAGTGTTTCATCTTGAGGGCTGAAAAGAAGCAGCGCTTCTGCGGATCGACCACCGGCTCGGACAGTCCGATCATGAAGCCGATCAGACCCGTGACCTCGTGTTTGATGTCATTGATGCGCTTGAGCCACCAGCGCGGCAGCGGACTCGACTCAGGGTTGAAGTCGATGATGTCGGAGAGCTTGTAGATCGGGAGCGCGCAGACCACGCGGTCGGCGTAGATGTTTTCCGTCTCCAGGATGCGGTACTCTTCCTGATATGGATGCTTCTTCACGGGCACGCGCACGCCGATGGCCAACTTGTCCTTGATGAGCACCTCCTGGACATCGGTATTGAGCCTGATCTCGCCGCCGTTCTCACGGATCACCTCCACCAGGCCCCTGGTCACCCCCTCCATGCCGTCGATGGGGTAACTGGCCTGCAGCACCTGGCGGGTGTTGTGGAGATTGTCACGGGCGATGAAGAGCACCTCGCCGGCCGCCATGTCGATGGCATGCGGGATGGTGGTCATGATCATGCCCAGGTCCGTGAAGAGCTCGCGCACCGCCGGCTGCGGTACATTTTCCGTGAGCCACTCCTCCAGGGAGCGGTTGTCCCAGGACTCGATCTCGGCATCGCTCATCAGGGCGATCTTCTCGAGCATCTTGCCGAAGGCCGCTCTGTCCTCCTTGGTCATGGGCACGAGCTCGGCGATATTGATGAACCTCTCTCCGTCCCAGATATCCACGGTCTTGCTGAAAGGCGCCCATTCGACCTTCTTGCCCACGCGCTCGTTGAGCGCCGTGCAGCTGGCCTTCTCTCCGAGCTCGATCATGTGCAGGCCTATCTCGGTCCGCCAGCCCTTACCCGGGTAGCCGTCATAGCTCATCATCCGGCCGCCGGTCATGGGGAAGCGGTCGAGCACCAGCACCTTCTGCCCGGCCTCCTTGCAGAGAATCGCCGCCACTCCCAGCCCGGCGATCCCGGCGCCGACAACGATCGTGTCAAATCTATCGGTATTATCCGGCATATCGACCTCCATCATATTCCAATGTTTTTTACGGCGGGCCTTTGGCCCCGCAGCTCGCACGCAACCATCACCCGATGATCTCGAAATGCAGGATGTCCTGGATATTGCCCTGCATGTCCTTCTTGTCCTTGAAGACCGCCCGCACCCTCATGCCCACCTTGATCTTGCTCAGGTCGGTCTCGTTGATGATATGCGAAAAGATACTGTCCGCGCCGTCCAGGCGAATGTAGCCGTAGGTGTAGGGGATGGGGCGCTGGCTCCCGGTGTTGGGATCGATGAAGGGGTAGTTCACGATCGAGAAGGCCGTGATCACGCCCGTGTCGGACAGCGGCACCAGCTCCGTCAACTCCTTGAAGCACGGTCCGCATACGCGCCGCGGCGGGACATAGACCTTGCCGCAGTCCGGGCAGCGGATGCCGACGAAGCGCCCGTTTTCCTTGATCTCCTTGAAGAACTTGCTCCCATAGAGCCCGACCGACCACTCGTACGGCATCGCGTGCGTGAAGGTGATCTGAAGCCTCTCGCCCGGTTTCGTATCTGTATATGCCATGTCTTCTTTCCCCCCTCGTTATGGCCTCTCCGTGCTCAAGATGACGACATCCGACCAGAAACAGCCGCCGAAGCCCGTGGCAAGCGCGTTGGTCACATCCGGGACCTGCCGCTTGTCGCCCTTGCCCATGACCTGGATAGCGGCCTCCGCAACCCTCAAGAGCGCCGTGGCGCCTATGCAGTTGGTCGAGATGACGCCGCCCGACGGATTGATGGGGAGCTTGCCGCCCATGTGCGTATTTCGCTCGCCCACGAATCTGGGGGCCTGCCCGGCCCCGCAGAACCCGATGTCCTCGATCCATTTGAGGCCGGCCCAGGTGTACGGGAGGTAGAGCTCGGCCACGTCGATCTCGTCCGCGGGCCTGGTGATCCCCGCCTGGGCATAGGCCTCCTTGGATGCGCGCTGCAATGAAACCAGTCCCTGGTTGTAATTGGTGGAATCGCCGAACCAGGTATAGGTATGACGGACCGAGGCGGCCTTGAACCAGGCCGGTTTCCTCGAGAGCTTCTGTGCGACGCCGTCCGCCGCCAGAACCACGGCGCAGGCGCCGTCGCTGCGGGGACAGATGTCACCCAGTTTGATGGGGTAGGCCAGCATGGGCGATTCCATGATGGACTTGACGGTCAGCGGCCGCTGCAGATGCGCATAGGGGTTGTTCATGGCGTGACCCCGGTCCCGCTCGCCGACCAGGGCCGCATCTCCCTGAGTGGCGCCGTACTTTTCCATGTAGGCCGTGGCCTCGGTGGCCAGGCTGGGGATGGCCCCCGAGTAGGAGAAGCGGTCCCAGATCGGGTCCGAACAGGTAATGATCGCGGCGGTGGTGTCGGATTCTGAATTCTTCTCGAAGCCGATGGCCAGCACCCGGTCAAAGAGTCCCGAGGCCACATGATAGTAGGCCGCGATTGCAACCGTCGCCCCGGTCGTGCCGCCGGTCGTGACCTTCATGATCGGCTTCATATAGGCCCCGCAGCCTTCCACGCTATAGGTATCCACGTAGTTGATGGATTCGAAATGGTCCATGTTGCCGATCACGATGGCGTCAATGTCCTTAATGGTCACCTCGGCGTCGGCCAAGGCCCTGGTCACGGCCTCATTGATCATCTCGCGGGATGTCACGTCCGGCCGGTGGCTCTTGTGATAGGTCTGACCTGTTCCAACAATCGCTACTCTTCTTGCCATTGGCTACCTCACTTGTTAGCGCCTACGATCCACACGCAGTGGCTCTGCCCGCAGGGTCCGTTAAAGCCGTGCGCCAGCGCCGTCTTGGCGTCTCTGACCTGCCTGGCCCCGGCCTGGCCGCGAACCTGGAGGGTTGCCTCGACGAGACGGGCAAGGCCCGCGACCAGGATGGGGTTGGCAGATAGGGCACCGCCGGAAGGATTGACCGGAAGCTTGCCGCCCATGACGGTAATGCCCTTGTCTATCAGATGGGCGCCCTCTCCCGGCGCGCAGATTTCCAGACCTTCGAGCCATAAGGGCTCCATGTAGCTGAACGCCTCCAGCACTTCGGCCACGTCGATCTCGTCCACCGGGGACTTGATGCCGGCTTGTGCATAGGCGCGCCTCGCCGCGTCGCGCAAGGCGATCGGGTTGGCGAGGTCGCGGTCGCCCAGGAGATAATCCTCGCAGCAATGCGCAACGCCCTTGATCCAGACCGGTTTCGAGCTGCATTTCGCCGCCACTTCCTCATTGGCGATAATGACGGCCGCGGCCCCATCGCTGACGGGACAGCAGTCCAGGAGCTTCAATGGCTCGGCTATCTTCCTGGACTTCATGACGTCGTCCACCGTGATGTCGAGGGGTAGCTGGGCGAACGGGTTGTTCTTGGCGTTGCCATGGTTCTTGACCGAGACCGAAGCCAGGCTTTCTTCGCTCAGCCCGTACTTGCTCATATAGACGTTGGCCTGCAGGGCCGCCGATGATATGGCGTCGATTCCCAGAAGACGGTGATAGAGCGGGTCGAACATGCCATTGGTCGTGATGGGCACGCTGCCTTCGCTTCCCTTGTAGTGGGCGACGACCAGGGTGGCCTTATAGCCGGAGAGCACCCGCATGAGGCCGTAGAAGGCCCCGAAAGTGCCGTCGCCCGAGACCGTCGATATGTTCTTGTCCATACCGCCCGAGGCATCGCCGACCGCCATGCCCGAGATCGTCCGGCCGTCAAAAAAGTCATTCGAGACCGTGACGACGCTGTCGATGTCGTCGATGGCAAGACCGGCATCCGTGAGCGCCGCCCTGGTAACGTCGAAGACCATGTCGGCAAAGATCTGGTCCTTTTTGCTACGTTCGTATTTCGTCTGAGCCACACCGACGATCGCTGTTTTGTCCATATTCATTACCTCACGCAGAACTCAGATGAGCTCGAATGAATCGATGTCCAGGATATGCGCCGTACGATCGGCCTTGAATCTCGCCTTCACCCTGCAGCCGTTCTTGATCTTATCCAGGTCTTTCTTGATCAGGTGCAGAAAACTCACGTCGGCGCCGTCAAGCTTGATGAGCGCGTAGGCAAACGGCGGCTTTACGGGCTGCACCGCATAGGCATAGTGCACAATCGTAAAGGCCTCGATGACGCCTTCATCCGCAATCTCCACCCATTCGTCGATAGCCACGAAACAGTGGCCGCAATTCTTGCGGGGGGGCACAAAGACCTTGCCGCACTTGGCACACCTGTTGCCGATGATCTTCTGCCGGTCCCTGAGGGCGTAGAAGAATTTTGTCGCCGTATCACCCGCCCACCAGGTATAGGGAACCGAGATCTGGCCCTTGAGCGTCAGCAGCTCGACCTCTTTCAACCAGTCCGACATCGTTAGTCTCCCACCTTGACCATAATGGCCTCGCCCTGCGAAAGCCCGCCGCAGATCGCGGCCACACCGATTCCTCCGCCACGGCGCTGAAGCTCGTACATGAGCGCCATGGTAACACGGGCGCCGCTGGCGCCCACCGGGTGACCGATGGCGATGGCGCCGCCGTTGACGTTGGTCTTGTCCTGCAGCTCCTGCCACTTCTTCGGGTCATCCTTGGCCAGCATCTTAAGGGACACCAACGTTACCGCGGAGAAGGCCTCGTTGATCTCGATAATATTCATGTCATCGAGCTTGTGCCCGGTTCTCGCGAGCATCTTGTCAATGGCCTTGGCCGGAACACAGGCCATATATTTCGGCGCGCCGGCGGCACATTCGCAGGCCAGAATCTGGCCAAGCGGCTCCAGACCGAGTTCCTCGGCCTTTTTGCGCGACATGATCACCATGGCCGAGGCGCCGGAATTCATTCCCGGCGCATTCCCGGCCGTTACGGTCGGACTGCCGTAGACCGTCTTCAAGGCCGCCATCTTTTCCAGGCTGACATTTTCGCGTGGCGCCTCATCCCGCTCCATGATGATGGGGTCTTTCTTGCCCTGGGGTATCTCGATGCGCGTAAGCTCTTCCCCGATCTTGATCCGACCGGCCTTATGGGCCGCGAAATATTTCTGATGGCTCAACACCGCCCATTCATCCTGTTTCTCACGCGTCACGCCGTACTCAAGGGCGACATGGCCGGCATCGGTCGCCACGGGCGCGAAGCCTTTGCGGCTGTAGCCGAGCTCGAACAGGACGTCTTCCATCTCCACGGGCCCCAGGCGGTTGCCCCAGCGGGACTTGGCCGCGCTCACGATCAGGGGCACATTGCCCATGTTCTCGGCGCCGGAGGCGATAACCACCTCGGCGTCACCGGATTTGATGGCCCGGTACCCGAGCCTCAGGGCGGTCATGGATGAGCAGCAGGCGCGGTCGATGGTGAGCGAGATGTTGTCTTCGGGAAAACCGGCCAAGAGGGTGATCTGCCTGGCCGGGACATTGGTGTAGATCGCGTATTCGGCCGGGATACAGGTGCCGTAATACACCTCGTCCACCCGGCTGGGGTCGATATTGATCCGGTTGACGGCCTCCTTGATCGCTATGACGCCCAGATCCATGCTGAGCACCGACTTGAGTACCCCGTCGAATTTTCCGAAGGGGGTACGCACTGCAGACACGATAACGACATCATCTTTATTCTTCATAGAAGGGCCTCACTCAATTAAATTTTAACAATCCACTTCGACTAAGCAACTCTCGTGCCAGGCCGTTTGAGCGGTGATATCGAGCATAATTTAAATGACTTACAAGCAACGAGCGGGGCGGCCCGTTGGATTTCGCTATTGACACTTGTCGATATATGAACTTTTGTTTACATCGTCACGATTTCCGCGTATGGGGATGAGAGAGCCGTGGCGGGGGAGAGGCTATGAATGCAGTGAAAAAAAACCTTGCTGTCCTTACGGAGGAGGAGAAGCGGATCCTCTTCACATTCGCCTCCTTCCCGGAGTACTTCTGCGTGGACTGGTTCCCCGACATCCCGCCCTCGCGCCTCTTATCCACGGTGCAACAGCTGGAGCAGAACCAATGGATAGGGCGCCATCAGGAAGGTCCGGGATGCTATGCCTGGACGCCAAAGTCTCCCCGCAGCGAGATCATCGGCATGATCCCGCCCGATGACTCAGCCCTGTATCACCGGCGAGCGGTGGGCATCATGCTCAAGCATATCACCCTGGACGACAGGCATACGCTCATGATCGCTCGCCAGTGCCTGCTCGCCGGTTTGCAGGAAGACGATCTCGGCATCATCATGAAGGCCGCATTGGTGGAGGAGAAACGCCACCGCATCGCCTCGGCCTTCTCTTTCTACGATTCCATCCTCGAGTTCATGGAAACCATCGCCGGTCCAGGGAAGCAAGAGCTTGCGCAGAGCACCTGGCACATCTGCATCAATGCCATTGAACGGCGCGTGTCGCTCTCCCTTTTCCACCCCAATGTAAAAAAGATCAACCGCGTGCTGGCAATCGCGCTGGAGACGGCCCGCCGGATCGGCGACCTGCGCTCGCAGGCCTCGTTGGAGCTCTTGATCGGCCAGAACTATTGGATGTATTTCCAGTACGCCTCTGCGGTCGAGCATTTCAATCAGGGCTGGGAAATCATCCAGAAGATCGAGGACGAAGACCTGCGCAAGCGTGGTCTGAAGGTGCAAGGTCTGGCATACATCATCTCCGGCCAGTTCTTCAAGGCCATCGACGCCTACGAGCAATCCCTGGGCGAGCTCGAGTCCGCCACGGAAAGCGACTTCTTCCAGCTGGTGGCGCTGAACCTGGCGCTGTGTTATACCCAGGTGGGCATGCCGCAGAGGGGGCTCGGGATCTCGGAGGCCATCCAGAACCATTGCCACAAGGGCGCCAACCTGCCGCTGTTGTCCTATGCCCTGGTGACGGCCGGCATCATCCTGCTGGAAATCAAGCAACTACGCAATAGCCGGTCCTTCTTCGAGCGGGCGCTGGAGCTTGCCCGCCGGGAAGACATCCCGATGGTGGAGGTCCTGGCCGGCATCGGCCTGGCAAGCATCGAATGCCAGGACGGCAACTTCGACCTGGCCGCCGAATACTATCAGGTGCTCTGGAAGATACAGAAATCGAGCTGGTATCATATCCTGAATTTCTACCCGCTGCTGGGCACCGGCTATATCCTGTATTCCAAGGGGGTATCGCCGATCGACTTCAAACCGGTCTTCGATTTCCTGAACAGCCTGGACAAAGAACACGTCAATCCGCTGATCTATGGCATGATACGCAGGCTGCAGCTCGGCCTTCCGGAAAACAAGGTCCCGGCGTCCGAGAAGATCGCGATCCTGGACGAGCTGGAAAAGTCCGTGGAACAGGTGGGCGCCACTTTCGAACTGGCCAAGATCCGGATCGAGCTCTCCCGGCTCTACAACCAGACCAGCAACTGGCACAAGGCCGAGAGCTATGCCCGCAAGGCCTACGAGTTCTTGAACCCCATCGCCAAGGACTGTTTTCCACCCGATCTGAGACACCTCGTGCCGCAGGATGTATTGACCAGGAACGACCGCTTGTTCGACATGGTCGTAGAGATGGGAGAGGCCCTGACCACGCAGGACAATATCGAAAAACTGCTCACCAACATCATCACCTCCATATCGCGCCTGACCGGATCGGAACGGGCAGGCCTGTTCATCAAGCAAGACGAGGCAGGCGAACTCAAGCTGGCGGCCTCGCGCAATCTGTTGAGGGAAGAGGTCCAGGGCGAGATCTTCAAGAAGACCATGCGCGACATCCAATCCGCGCTCAGTTCGGAGGACGGCAAGATCCTGCAATATGAGGTCGGCGGCAGCGACACCGCTGATTCACGGCGCGTCATCATCACCCCGCTCAAACTGGGAGATAAGATCATCGGCGTGCTGTACCAGGACAGCCGGTTTTTCCCCATCAATGTAAGTCCGGATATCTTCAAGCTGCTCTCCGCCTTCGCCTCCCAGATCGCCGTATCCATCGACCGCGCCCGGGCCTATGACGAGATCGCCCGGCTGAACAAGCGCCTCATCCAGGAGAACCTGTACTACCTGGAGGAAAAGGAGGAGTTTAGGCCCTTCGGCGAGATCATCGGCTCAAGTGTCGCCATCCTGGATGTCCAGCGCCTCATTCAAAAGGTTGCCCCGACCCACTCGACGGTCCTGATACACGGCGAGACCGGCGTGGGCAAAGAGCTGATAGCCCGCGCCATCCACCGCGAAAGCCTCAGGAAGAGCGGTCCCTTCATCCGGGTAAACTGCGCCGCGCTGCCCGACACCCTAATCGACAGCGAGCTCTTCGGTCATGAAAAAGGTGCCTTTACGGGCGCATTCAAGACCAAGGAGGGCCGGTTCGAGTTGGCCCACAACGGGACCATCTTCCTGGATGAGGTCTCCGAGCTCCCCCCACCCACCCAGGGCAGGCTGTTGCGCGTCCTGCAGGATAAGGAATTCCAGCGGGTGGGCGGGACCCGGATGCTGCGCTCCGACTTCAGACTGATTGCCGCCACGAACAAGGACTTGAACACCGAGGTCGCGAACGGAAGCTTCAGGGCCGACCTCTTCTACCGCTTGAACATATTTCCGATCCATGTCCCGCCGCTCAGGGAGCGCAAGGAGGACATCCCGCACCTGGCCGCGCATTTCCTCAAGCTGTTCTGCTCACACAACAACCGGCACTATCAGGGCATACCCGAATCCGAGATGGCGAAGCTTCTGGCCTATTCATGGCCCGGCAACATCCGCGAACTTTCCAACATGATCGAACGGGCGGTCATCCTGGGCGGCCCGAAGATCAAGTTCCCTGAATTGGACGGGCTCAAGATCGAGGAAGCCTCCCCGGGCGACGAAGACCTCACCCTGAAGAACGCGGAAAGGCAGCGTATCCTCAAGGCCCTTGAAAAGGCCAACGGCAAGGTGGGGGGAAAAGGCGGTGCGGCCGAGCTCCTGGGATTAAACAGGACCACCCTGATCCACCGCATGAAAAAGATCGGCATCAAGATCGAGCGGCATCAGACGGTCACGGAATGACTCTGCGCCTCTGCCGGTGATCCAGGCGGGGCGCAACCGCCTCGTCTATCGGACGATGCGGTACCGATCGCCGTCCGACGCCACCAGGCCCTGGCGCATGAGCTTTTCAAGGTGTTTGAGCATCATGTTCCGCTCCGAGAGGCCCAGGTCCCATATGCCGATCGTCTTGGCCTTCCCGTAGATGATTCCTTGGGCGGCTATCTCCGCAAGGGTTTTCGGGCCCTGCTCCAGCAGCTCCATCAGGTGATCCTCCCGCTGGCGGATTTTATCGAGGTATGCCGCGATGATCCCCGGATCGCCGTCGTGCACCCCTTTGCCGTGGGCGGTAAGATAGGTATCCACGTCATACCCCATGAGGCGCTCAAGCGATGCGATCGTGAGTTCGAGGTCGGAGTTCGGGTCGCCGTAGTACGGTCCGGCGCTGACCAGGTCCCAATCGGCCAGGTACATGATCCGCTCTTCGGGAAAGTGAAACGAGCAATGCCCCGGCGTATGGCCCGGCGTATGCAGGACCAGGGCGGAGGTGACGCCGAAATCGAGCCGATCGTTATCGCAGAGCTCTCGGTTTACCGTGCGGGGCGCATACCGCACGACATCCTTGAGATACCCTTCCCACAGTGCGGCCTCCTCGGCGCCCGGCTGGAAGATCTCGATGAAATGCCTCAGGTCCGTGAATGCCCGCGCATCCGCCCCATGGACCCAGAGCTGGGCATCCGGGAAGAGCGAGTTATAGAGGAAATGGTCTTCATGGGCATGACTGGTGATGATCACATCGATGCCGCGCCCGGCATGGAATTCAAGGAGCCTCTCCCTGCTGCTCGAGGCGTCGATGACCGCGCGGATGGCATCGTCGATGAGCACCGAATGGCAGTGGGGGTAGGAGCCTCCTCGAATAAAGGCGATCCTTCCCCGCGCGAACTCCAAATCTCCATCCCTCACGATCGAGGATTTGCAAGTGATGATTGTTTTGCGCCGGGTGATGACGTTGAATGGGATCGCGCCGGAGGAACTACCCCGCTCGATGTCGCAGGCGCCGTTTGCTGCGCGCCATCCTCGTCCGCGTCCGGCTTGTCCAGAGACGACCGTCCCGGCGTGTTTCTGCCGACCATGGCGGCCACCTTGGTCTCCGGCTTATGCTTCATGAGGTTCTGCATGGCCGCGAAAGAATAGTTATAGCGGTTCTCCGGGCTCCAGAGCAGCCATCCGACGGCCCCGGCATCATGCGCGGCCCTGATCTGCGTCTCGATGTAGCCCGGCCCATAGCCCTTGGTTACCCGCAGCGGGAAGGCCTGCAGCCACGGACGGATGACGATCTCGTCCCCGACGAGGGCCTTCATGCGCTTGATGCCGTCAGAGACGAAGAGATACGGGTCATCGGCCGGGTTCTTGATCCCGGCGAAGCCGGCGCTGAAGTGCGATGGGTAGAGCATGGGCGAGATGATGTCGACATAGGGCTTCAGCTTGTTGATATCCTGCCCCACGACCAGCACGTCCACATCGCGCTGCCAGATGACGATCCCGAACATGTCCAGCGAGAGCAGCACGCCCTTGGGGGCCGTGACATCGTGAATCTTTTTCAGGAGCCCAGCGATGGCATCCGAGCGCGAAAGCCCCTCGACGCCGGTATCGGTCCTGGTATCGGCGAAGTAGCGCATGTAATCGAGTTGGATCTCATCCACGCCGGAATCCGACAACTCCCTGACCACGGCCAGGAGATACTCCTGCACATTCGGGTCGGCCGGGTTCAGCCAGCTCTTCTCGCGGTTGATGCACCATGCCGGGTTGTTCCTCGCCATGATCGGGTCTTTCAAGACCACCATCCTGGCCACCACATGGACGCCCATGCGGTGCAGGTATTCGATCATCTTGGGCAACTCTTCGATGTTGGGGGTATAGTCCTCGTTCGGGAAATACCTGGCCTTCAGAGGGGAGGCGTATGTGATGGCGCCCAGGTCGTCCTTGGCGTCGAAGACGACCGTGTTGGCGCCGGCCAGCCTGAGTTTGTAGCCGGTATCGAGGATGGTGCGGGTGCCGGCCGAAGAGGGGTTCATGTAGACGCCTTTGGCCACGAAGTTCTTGGCCTTCGGCACGATCTTGGGCCTCAACGGCTCATCCCATACCACGGGCACGCGGATGGTCTGTCCGGGGGAGAGGTTCCCGTCGATCCCGTTGACCGACTTGATCGAGTTTACCAGCTCCTTCTTGGTATAGGCGGCCGTGTACGGCAGGTATTGCCTGACGATCTTCGACAGGGTTTCGCCCGGGTGG
>JAKQBR010000090.1 GCA_029574005.1 Deltaproteobacteria bacterium
CCGCATGGGAGTGGTGCCGGGCCAGGCGCTGACGCTGTAATAGGTAACGGCCTTGATCATCAAGTCCTGGGTATCCTGGTCAGGTTTGCCGACTCCCTGCGCCAGCCGCCTCCGGGCCTGGTCCTCAAAGGTCTGGGCAAAGGCATTCCAATAGGGGCACCAGGTTGTTTCATCAAACGATTTCAATTCCTTGAGCTGCCGGCCGAATACATCCGGGTCAATACCGCCCATGTTGGCGAACCTGAGCGTGGTGAGCTGTGGCAGGAAATACCTGACCCCGGTCATATGCGCCATGGCGTTGGTAGTCCCGGTGAGCATGCAGGCGCTGGTGATGAGGTTCTTGCAGAAGCTCCGGCGAACAGGGGGGTGATGCGCTTGAGCGCCAGTTCCGCCGTTGTCTCCCGCGGCTGGACACTCACCTGCCATCGATGCTAGGAAGAGTGCCGTCAAAACACTGGCAATTGGGATTCGGCGTATGTCCTTTTTCCGCATGCCCCATCCTCACTGCATGATCTCTTTGAGCCAGGCCGCCACGGGCCGCGCGACCTCATCCACATTCTTGGTCATCACCAGGTGCTCCCGGTCCTTGAGCAGCAGGTAATTCTTCCTGCCAGGCATACCAGATCAGATGGAACATGCCCACCATGATGTTGAAAGAAAGAATACCCCTTTTCGTCATACGACCGATCATCCTTAGGGCTTGCTGAGGTTGGCCTGCAGAAAGTCTCCCATTTGTACGACCAGTTTTTCAAAGGGCTCGCCCACGTACGGCTCGAAGTGTCCCATGGGCAAGCTGATGTATGTGGCCTTTTTCATCCTCTTGGCCGCTTTGCGGGGGCCGTCGGGTGGAAAGAGCGAGTCCTTTTCCGCGCCGATCACCAGGGCCGGGCACGCAACCTTGGCAGCATATCGGATCGGTCGATAGAAGGTCAGCGTGATGGCGATATTGGCAGGACATAAGTTGTCCTTTTCGTAGGCCTTTGCCCCTTCTGTTCCTAATAAATTCAACATGCCGGTCAAGGCATCCGGCGTGCTCATCATCCCGAAGTCGCCGCCCGGCGTGCTCGTGATGCGAACGTTGTGGCGCTGATCCGTAAAGACGGCGCTGAAGACATCCCAGAGGGCATGGTAGATCGCCTTGATCTGGAAAGAGAGCCTATAGCTCAAGGCCGTTGTTATCCCGTCGGTGAAAGGCACCTGGGCAACAATCGCGGATATGCCGGGATCGCGCGCGGCTGAGACGATCACATGCCCGGCGCTGAAGGATGTGCCCCACAGGGCCATGCGTTTGGAGTCAACAACATCCAAGGTTCGAACATAGTTTATGGCGGCTTGCCAGTCTTCAAGATGGCGGGAGGGGTTGATGTAATTGCGCGGCAGGCCTCCGCTGTCATTGAAGCCACGATAGTCGAAAACAAAGACCGCCATGCCCCGCCCGGCGAAGCGTTCGGCATAGGCGGGCAACCTCATCCAGCGCTGTCCGCCGAACCCATGCGCCATGACGACCACCGGAGGTTTGGGCACGCCGGCAGGCAGATACAGCCAAGCCCCTAATTTCGCGCCATGACTCATGAAATTCTGATTCAGTCTGGTGAAACCATGACTTTTGTTATCGGTCAGGTGGGTGCTGTCGGACCCATCCGCGGTATACGCAAGGGAAGGCGGAAGCATAAGCAAGAGAACCAGGCATATTCCTCTGAACATCAGAGACCTCCTCTGTTAAGCTGAATGGTACGCGAATGGTGAGGTTTCATGAGCTGCTCAATCTGATCTTCCCCTCATATATATGAAACAAGTATCATATTGTCAAATACTCATACAAGACCGGTTCTGAGGCCGACGGCAAGGAATTGATCCTCGAACTGGATGATGTGCTCTTCCCGTACCTGATGGCCCCTCATGATTCTCAGCCACGCTGAGGCGTCGCGAGGCTAGCCTTGCGCGGAGACCTTAAACCGTTCGACCAGCTTCAGCAATGCGTCGGCCTCGGCGTTCAGGCTTTCCGCGTTGCTCGATAGTTCTTCCACGGTCGATGCATTGCGCTGGGTGCTCTCGTCTATCTGGGCAACAGCCCGGTTGAGTTCATCCACGCCGCCGGCCTGTTGGCTGCTGGCAGCCGCAATCTCGTCCATGGTCTGGGATATTTCATGGATACGGGTGATGATCTGATTCAGCGCGGCACCGGATTTGTTTGCCGCCTCGTCTCCCACTTGGATTTTAGCCACCGTGTCTTCAATCAGGGTCTTGATCTCGCGCACCGCCGCGGCGGAGCGTTGGGCCAAGGCGCGCACCTCCTCGGCCACGACGGCGAAGCCCTTGCCGTGCTCGCCGGCCCTGGCCGCCTCTACGGCCGCGTTGAGCGCCAGGAGGTTGGTCTGGAAGGCCACCTCGTTGACGGTGACGATGATGTCGCCGATCTTTTTCGAGGCCGCCGATATGGCATCCATCCCAGCCTCCAGTTCCTTGGCTGCATGTGTGCTCTCGCCGGCCATCCGCACCATTTCGCCTACCTTCTGGCGCCCAGCCGCGGCATTCTCGGCATTAGTTTTATGGTGGACGTCATCTCCTCGATGGTCGAGGCCACTTCCTCGATTGAAGCCGCCTGATCCTGGGTGGCCTGGGAGAGCCCCATGGAACCCGCCGCAACTTCCTGGGTCGATGCGTTCACCTCATAGGCGGTCCTTCTTACGGCGGAAACGATCTCTTCCAATTTGGCCACAAAGGCATTGAATTCAGCGGCCATGGCGCCGCTCTCATTGTCGCTGAGCACCTCGAGGCGCGAAGTCAGGTCGCCTTCGCCGGCCGAGAGATCGTGGATTTTCATCTTGGTTCTGGCAATCGGCTTGACGATCGAGATAACCATGGCGATACCGACATACCAGACCACCAGAAAAACCGCTAAACCCATCAAGGCATACACCAGCCAGAATTGTTTGAAGTCGGGACGCCTGTCGGACATCTTGGCAACCGTGCCCAGAACCATGCCTGGGGCCACCGGCGTATAGCAGACGACCTGCTCGTGCACGTTTTCGTACAAGCTTCCCGGCTTGCCTGAACTGAAGGCTTTACGCAGGGCTGTATTGATATCCTGCCAGTGCCGGTTGTATATGTCGATGCCGGCTGGGTTGTAGAGCATCTCTCCATGGGAATTGACCAGGAATGACGACCCCATGCCCGAGGAGTCCATCCGGTCTACCAACAATTTGAGATCATCTTGAGCAGGCGACCCGCCTTTGGAATCGAGAAGGTCCTTGAGGGCGATATTCTGGCCGGCCAGCATGGAACGGCCGACTTCCTCACGTACGCGGAAGATGCCTTCATAGAAAGCGGGGATCATCAGCCACAGAAAAACGGCAATTGCATACCCCACCAGGGGGATCATGATGCCCAGACCGAGCCCGCTGCCTTTGTGCGCGAAAGGGATGCCGTTTTCCAGGCAAGCTCGGTAGAAGAAATCATACACGGGTGATACGACAAAGGAGAGCGTTCCGGAAAGGCACATGTACGTAACCAGCGCCCCGGCGCCCAAGGTGAAGAATATGGCGAGCGGACTTAAAGGACCGACGCCCGTGCGGCGGTAGGTTGCATTCAGGCTGATCTCCATGATGGAAAACATGATCATGACAAGGAGACCCAGGACCATCGGCATCTGCTTGTTTCTCTTTGCGATCGTCATGAGCTCTTCCGCCGCGAAAGAGGTGCTGTCGCCCATCCTGTCAAGAAAATCCTGGACTGGTTTGGCAATAAAATAGGTCATCAGAAGCCCCAGCAGGAATACACCTACCCAGACGAGCACCCCGAGCAGGGCAAAATGCCGCATCTGTGCCGGCGTATTCGACATGGAATACAATATCGCCGGCAGGAATCCCAAGGGGAAAATGGCGTATACGAGGGCGGAGATGAACAGGATCTTACGCGTATAACCCTGCATAGTGCCTCCTCTCAGACATGATTGCGCAGCTTGAGTTCGAGCGGATGCGGGTTAACATAGGTCTGCTGCTTCAGATAGGGTTGGTTGAAGCGTCTGACGTAATGCTGGAGCAGGGTGATAGGCACGATCAAGGGCAGGATACCCTGGCGGTGAGAAGCGATGATTTCGAGCAACTCCTGTTTTTCATCAGGGGCAAGTTGATCCTTGAAATAGCCGAGCATATGCTGGAGCACGTTGGCGTGCTTGGCAGGCGTGGCCTTGACGCGCAAGGCCTCCATGAGCAGATTTTCGTACTGCTGTTTAAGGTCCGAGGCATCCATGCGTCCGCTATCGGCCACCAGCCTGCCCATGGCCTGATAGTGCTTGGGGCTGTGCGAGAGGATCAGGAGCTTGTTGCGGCTATGGTAGCCTACCACGGCACCGGCGATCTTGCCATTCTGCACGGATTCGCGCCAGTCCGCTAGCGCGAAGATGCGTTCGATGAAGTTCTCCCGCAGGGACGGATCGTTCAAGCGGCCTTCATCCTCCACCGGCAGAAGGGGAAAGTGCTGCATGAACACCCCGGCGAACAAGCCGAACCCATTTTTTACCGGTATGCCCTTGGGTCCGTACACCTTGACGCGCTCCATGCCGCTGGAAGGCGATCCGCTCTTGAAGATGAAGCCGCATAAATCCATTTTTTCAAGAGCCGCAACCTTTGCACGCGCCCATGCCAGCATCTTCTCCGTATGATCGATGCCGCCGCGGATGGTTACCAGGCGGCTGCCGCTGGGGGCGGCAATCAGCCGCATGGCTTCACGGGGGACGCCCAGCCCGCATTCGACCTCAGGGCAGACCGGGATATATTCGACATAGCGCCCGAGCGTGTCGCGCAGGAATGTGTCCAGCTTGTGGCCGCCGTCATAGCGAACCCGTTCGCCCAAGAGACATGAACTGATGCCCAGGCGGATCCTATCCATAGAATTAAAATAATAACGGATCGCCGGGTGTGGTCAAGTCGGGATTTAAGGCAAGCGCTGAAAAATCCGATAATATCTTGAATGGCCGAAACGAACAGCAGTCCTTTGATCCAGATGGTCTTCGACGTGGTCAGCGCCCTCATGACCTTGGTCGAGGAAAAGGACCCCGGTATCAGAGGACATTCCGAGCGCGTGGCCCAGCATTGCCTCAACCTGGCGCGTCGGCTAAAACTCTCAAAACGCGATTGCGAGATGATCCATCTGGCGGGCATGCTCCACGATATCGGGATGGTGTACGTGCCCGACGAACTCATCCACAAGGCCTCGGAACAATCGGAAAGCGAGCAGGTTCTGATGGCGCGGCACCCGGTCCAGGCCGAGAAGATCCTTTCTCGCATCAGCATTTTCAAGGGCATCCTGCCGATCATCCGTCATCACCATGAGCACTACGACGGCAGCGGGTATCCGGACGGTCTCAAGGCCGAACAGATCCCCCTGGGCGCACGCATCATGCGTATGGCCGATCACTTCGACCGCATGACCGCGGCACTGCCGGACAAACCGGCTATGAGCAAAGAAGAGGCCCTGAGTTCGATCATCGCCGGTCAGGGCGGGCTTTTCGATCCGGCGCTGGTGCCGGAGTTTATCGGAATGATCAAGGAGACCTACGAATCCGCGCGCGATAAACACGCAGACGGCGACGTCGTGCAAAAGGCGGTCAAGAAGATCATCTCCACGTTTGAGAGCGGCGTGATCGGGTTGCCGGTGCTGCCCACCATTGTCCAGAAAATCCGCGATACCATCGCCGCGCCGAATTACTCCATCGACGCCCTGGCCAAGCTCTTGGAGCTGGATGCCGTGAT
>JAKQBR010000357.1 GCA_029574005.1 Deltaproteobacteria bacterium
CCGCAGTGCCCGCCGGCTTCCCCTTCCTTGCAGCTGCTGAGCCACCTCTGAACCTTGGTGGTGGCGATGTGTACGCTTACTCTGTGGTGATCGCACCGGCCGCGGACAGGGCCGTATATTCACCGAGGCTGTGACCCATGACCAGATCCGGTTCCTTCAACCCGCTCGTGTCCCACAGCGCGAGGCTCACGGCCAGGACCGCCGGCTGGGCATTGACGGTCCGGTTGAGCTCCTCTTCGGGTCCGGCATGCATCAGTCCCTTGAGCCGTTCGTCAAGGCAGGACAAATCCAGCCCCGCGGACATCCCGGGAAACTGCGTTCCTTGACCGGGGAAGAGCAGGCAGTACGGCATCAGTCTTTCGCGGCAGTGGTTTTTACGACCTCTTTACCCCTATAATAGCCGCAGCTCGGGCACACCCGGTGCGGTGCCTTGGGCTCCTTGCAGTTGGGACAGAATGATACCGCGGGCACGACCGCTTGATCATGGGCCCGGCGCGTATCCCTTCTGGTGCCCGAGTGTCTTCGTTTTGGTACCGGCATGTCGTTATTTCCTCCTGAGTTTGTTCTTGAGTTCAGCCAACTTTTCCATGCGGGGATCGCTGGGTTTTCCACAGCCGCACGGTCCTTCGTTGAGATTGGCCCCGCACTGCGAGCAGAGCCCTTTGCAATCGCTCCGGCAAAGGTACCTGAGCGGCAGCGCCAGCATGGTTTCCGATATGATATAGGCCCCCAGCTCCACGTTCTTGCGGTAATACCCGATCGTGGGGCTCTGGCGTTCCGCCTCCAGGTCTTCAGGCATATCCGGAGCAGCCGGCAGATAGTCCGTCTCGAAATGAAGATCGAGCGGGTATTCAAGCGGGGCCAGACAGTCGGCGCACTGGGTCGTCAACCGTCCTCTGACGTCGACCGTGGCATGGATGGTGTCATTGTCCCGGGTGACGATATAGTGGATGGACAGCGCTTCGATGGGTTGTATCTCCGGATTGGCCATGGCCGCGGAAAAGGACTCGACCGGGATTTTTACGTTCTTCTCAATCCCCGCCTCGCCGATGGTATCGGCCGCAATGCGTATGTCTTCGATGTGCCGTACTGTCTGCATATAAGTAGAACTTGCTACTACTAGCAACCTTGAGACTTTGTCAAGCTCAGATCCCCTCAGTCGGCACGGTTTGACAGCGCCGGAGACCCTATAGTATACAAAAACCATCACAGGACGAGAAGAGGCCAAGGCATGCATACTCAAGCTACTGTCGATCAGGACGTGATCACGCGCGTCGTGGAGGAGCTCTGCGCGCCTCAATCATACAGGGTAGTGGCGCATCGCAGCAACCATGATATCCCCATGCCCTCGGTACAGGTGCTGGAAGAGATCGTTGAAACCCTGCGCTCCGTGCTTTTCCCCGGCTACTTCGGGCTGTCCGAGCTGAGGGTCGAGACCATGCCGTATTACGTCGGATCGGCCCTGGACCATGTCGCCAGGCAGCTTACCGAACAAATCCGACGGGGCATCGGCTTTCTTGAGGACAGCGAAACCATCAATGACGGAAGGCCCCCGGTCGAGTGCGCGCGTGAGATCACCACCCGCTTTCTCGAAACCCTCCCGATGATCCGGCACCTCCTGTCCACCGATGTCCGCGCCGCCTTTGACGGCGATCCGGCCACGCACAGCCACGGCGAGACAATCTTCTGCTACCCCAGCATCAGGGCGTTGACGAACTTCCGCATCGCGCATGAGCTCTACCGGCTCCAGGTACCGCTCATCCCGCGCATCATCACCGAGATGGCCCATTCCGCCACCGGGATCGACATCCACCCCGGGGCATGCATCGGCGAGTTCTTCTTCATGGATCACGGCACCGGCATCGTGATCGGCGAAACCACCATCATCGGCAACCATGTGCGCGTCTACCAGGGCGTGACCCTCGGCGCCAAGAGCTTCCCGCTCGACGAGCACGGCAACCCGATCAAGGGCATGGCGCGCCACCCCATCGTAGAAGACGATGTCATCATCTATTCCGGCGCCACGGTCCTGGGCCGCATCGTGATCGGCAAGGGCTCGGAGATCGGCGGCAATGTCTGGCTGACCCACAGCATCGGACCCGGTAGCAGGATCGTGCAGGGCAGCCCCGAGCAGTCGGCCTTTTCGGATGGCGAAGGCATCTAGCCTGCCCCGCTGGGGAATGTCGTTGACCGTGGAGACCAAACCTTGTAAAGGGATCACCGCTGACCCTATAGCTTAGTCAGGAGGAACTTTTATGGCGCTGAAGGAAGACGTTCAGAAGGCATTGGACAAGACCAGGGGCTATCTGAGACAGGACGGCGGTGACGTCGAACTCGTGGACGTAAGCGAGGACGGGGTCGTCAAGGTCAAGCTCATGGGCGCCTGCGGCGGCTGCCCCATGGCTACGATGACGCTGAAATCCATGATCGAGAAGGTGGTCAAGGCCGAAGTGCCCGGTGTCAAGACCGTGGAATCGGTATAAGCTCTTTTCACCCCCGATGTTACCGCGCGTAACACCAGCGCAGGCCTGCGGGCATATCGATCCATGAGTACGCTTGTCACCCGCAACCATGCCATCATCGAGGCATGGGTCAGTGCCGGAGCACGCGTGCTCGACCTGGGATGCGGCGACGGGACGCTCCTTGATAGCTTGATGCGGAAAAAGCACGTCAATGGCCTCGGGGTTGAGATCGACCAGGAAAAGATCATCTCCTGTCTCAGGAAAGGTATCTGCGTCCACCAGACCGACATCGATCAGGGGCTTTCCAACCTGGACGACATGAGCTTTGACTACGTCGTCCTGAACGCGACCCTGCAGGTCATCCACAAACCCTACCGGGTCATGGAAGAGATGCTGCGCGTGGGCCGCTTCGCCATCATATCCATCTCGAATTTCGGCTATCTGCAAAACCGCATGCGTATCCTTGCCCACGGACGAATGAGCGAACATATCCGCTTCGGTCTTGAGTGGCATGACACGCCGGCTATCCGGTTCGTTTCGGTCACCGAGTTCATGCGCTCGCTTGGTCACATGGGCATAGCCGTTACGGATGCGCGCTACTTCCTGCCGCTGGGCATGACCTCGGTTGATCCGCCCTTGAAGGACCTGCTGGTCAAGGAAGCCATCTTCCGGCTGAGGCGCGACTGATGGAACGCACCATCACGGCAACCAAGATCCTGCACATCAACCGGCCCTTCAAGCTCGACTGCGGCGAGACCCTTCCCGCTCTGGACATCGCCTATGAGCTGTACGGCACTCCGTCTCCCGACAATGTCATCCTGATCGAACATGCCCTGTCCGGCGATGCGCACGCCGCTTTTTATCACAGCGGCGATGAAAAGCCGGGTTGGTGGGACGGCATGATCGGACCCGGCAAGGCCTTCGACACCGATCGCTACTGCATCGTGTGCTCCAATGTCCTGGGCGGCTGCAAGGGCACCACGGGACCGGCTTCCATCAACCCCGCCACCGGCAAGCCCTATGGCCTCGATTTTCCGCCCGTCTCCATCCGCGACATGGTCGATGTGCAGCGCACCCTGCTCACCCACCTGGGCATCGAGAGACTCAAGTGCGTTGCCGGCGGCTCCATGGGGGGCATGCAGACCATGCAGTTCTTCTGCGATTACTCCCGGATGTGCTCTTCCTTTATCTGCATCGCCTCGGCGCTGAAGCATTCCGCCCAGCAGATCGCCTTCAACGAGGTCGGCCGCCGGGCCATCATGGCCGATCCACGCTGGAACGAAGGCAGCTACTACGGCCAAGTCTCCCCCGAAGCCGGCCTGTCGGTGGCCCGCATGATCGGCCATATCACCTACATGTCGGAGAACCTCATGCAGGAGAAATTCGGCCGCTCGCGAAAAGACCGGCATACCGCCAATATCTTCCGCCCCACCTTCGAAATCGAGCATTACCTGGACTACCAGGGCATCGCCTTTGTCAAACGCTTCGATGCCAACAGCTATCTCTACATCACCAACGCCATCGATAATTTCGATCTGATCACATCAATCAGCTCCACCGGCCGCACCCGCGGTCAAGGCCGCGGTCGGGGTGATATCCACGATATGCGGCCCAAGAAGGGGCTGGTGATCACCTTTACCTCGGACTGGCTCTATCCGCCGTCGCAGGGTCTGGAGATCGTGAAGTTCTTCAACGCGCTCAATGTGCAGACATCGTACACCCAGATCAACACCGACCACGGCCACGATGCATTCCTGACCGACATCAGCGCCCAGACCGAGATCATCAAAGGCTTCCTGGCCTCATGATGCCTCGACGGCGTCCCGACGGACAGCTTCATCGACTGTCTTGAAACCACATCCGCTTGTGTCCGGAACCATTTTTCATTGCCATACGCCCGTGTCTTGGGGTAACAATCCTTGGCAATGACAGCACGGCCCGACAAATCCGCCCCGTCCACGCAAGAATATGCATCCTGGGTGCTTTCCGGTTGCGCGCTTTTCCTGATCCTGAAGCTCCACCTGGTCCCGGCGCTGATCACCGGTCTGCTCGTGTACGAGCTGGTCCACAGTCTCTCCCCTCTGGTCCGTTTCCGCTACCTGAGCGGTGAACGCGCCAAGGTATTGGTCGTGGCCTTCATATCGGCAGTGGTCGTAGCTTTGCTGACGTTGCTGATATGGTGGATCAGCTCCTTTTTCCAGGCGGATTCGGCCGGCATCTCCGCGCTGTTTAAAAAGATGGCCGAGATCCTGGACAGCTCGCAGACCATGATACCGGACTGGATGCAGCGTAATCTGCCCCGGGATGCCGATGAGCTGCGCCGCGAGGCTATCGCCTGGCTGAACGAGCATTCCAGCGCCCTGCCCGTGGCCGGCCGCGAGGCCGCCCGTGTCATGGCCCAGATCCTGGTCGGCATGGTCGTGGGGTCGATCGTATCACTGAACAAAACCCCGTCATGTGAAAACGCCGCGCCCCTTACGCGGGCATTGGCAACGCGCGTCGTGCTCATCCGCTCATCTTTCCGCGAAATCGTCTTCGCCCAGTCGCGCATTTCGGCACTGAACACCTTTTTCACCTGGGTCTATCTGATGGTGGCGCTGCCGCTGATCGGCATCCATCTCCCCCTGGCCAAGACCCTGGTGGCGATAACCTTCGTGACCGGCCTGCTGCCGGTGATCGGCAATCTGATCTCCAATACGATCATCGTCGTGGTGAGCCTGAGCACGTCGCTGGGGGTTGCCATATCATCCCTGGTTTTCCTGGTGGTCATTCACAAGCTGGAATATTTCCTCAACGCGCGCATCATCGGCTCGCATATCCACGCCCGGGCCTGGGAGCTCCTGCTTGCCATGCTGCTCATGGAGGCGACCTTCGGGCTGGCGGGCGTGGTCGTAGCGCCGATCTACTACGCCTACCTGAAGAAAGAGCTCTCCGTGCGCGGATTGATCTGAAGTTCAGCCCGCGATTACCATGTTATCGATCAGCCGCGTGCGGCCGAACTTGACCGCCAGGGCCATGACGGCACCCGGAACGATTGTGCCCAGAGGCTGTAAGGTGACCGGATCCACGATTTCGACGTAATCGATCACGGCGCCCGGGGCCGACCGGATCAGGGCCACGGCGGCTTCACGCACGGTCCGGGCATCCTTCTGCCCGGCTTTATAGAGTTCTCGCGCATGCTGGAGCGATCTGTACAGCACCGTGGCATGGGTCCGCTCTTCAGGGCTGAGATAGGCGTTGCGGGAGCTCATGGCCAATCCGTCCTCCTCGCGAACGGTGTGGTGAGGGACGATCTGGACATTCAGATTCAGGTCCTCGACCATGCGCCTGATCACGGCCAGCTGCTGGAAATCCTTTTCTCCGAATACCGCCACATCGGGCTCGATGATGTTGAAGAGCTTGGCGCACACCGTGGCCACGCCCCTGAAATGCGTCGGCCGCGAGGCCCCGCAGAGCCCCGAGGTGATGCCTTCCACATCCACCGAGGTGGCGTACCCGGCCGGATACATCTGCTCCGGTGTCGGATGGAAGATGCACTCGACTCGCGCCTGGGCGGCCAGCTTCTTGTCGTGTTCGAGGTCGCGCGGGTATTTGTCAAGGTCCTCGCCCACGCCGAACTGGATGGGATTAACGAATATGCTGATTATCAGGTGGTCGGCCAGGTTGCGGGCCTTGTGCATGAGGCTCACATGTCCTTCGTGCAGGTATCCCATGGTCGGTACCAGGGCGATGGTCTGCTTCTTTGACTTGATCATGCGCACATGCGCCTTCATGACCTTGACTTCATTGATTATGATCATATGCCACCCCTATTCCAGGAACGAGTGCTCGTCATCGGGGAAGATCCCCTGCCTGACCTCGGTGGCATACGTATCGAGGGCCTCCACGATACCATCGAATAGATTGGCATAGCGCTTTACAAACTTCGGCTTGAACTCCTTGGACATACCGAGCAAATCCTGTATGACCAAGACCTGCCCGTCACAAAACACACCGGCCCCGATCCCGATGGTCGGTATGCTCAAGGCGGAGGTTACCTCGCGGGCAAGATTCAATGGCACGCATTCCAGGACCAGCGAAAATACGCCGGCATCCTGCAGCTTCAAAGCGTCTTCGACCAGGTGTTTGGCCGCGTGTTCACCACGGCCCTGGACCTTGAATCCGCCGAAGGCATGCACCGATTGCGGGGTCAGTCCCAGGTGCCCCATGACCGGGATGTCGGCCTTGACGATCGCGCGCACCTGCTCTATCACCCGCTGCCCCCCCTCCAGCTTCACGGCCTGACACTTGGCCTCTTTGAGAAACCGGCCGGCGTTCCTGACGGCCTCTTCAACCCCGGTCTGATAGGAAAGGAACGGCATGTCTCCGACGACCAGGGCCTTGGGTTCCACCGCCGTGACGCAGGAGGTGTGATAGATCATCTGGTCCATGGTGACCGGCAACGTGGTCTTTTGTCCGGCCATGACATTTCCGGCCGAGTCACCGACCAGGATGATGTCGACATCCGAGGCATCGACGATGCGGGCCATGGTGGAATCATAGGCCGTGACCATGACGATGCGTTCCTTGCCTTTTTTTTCGACGATGTCGAGAACCGATACGGCTTTTTTCATACCCCCCCCTTCATCCAAGCGCCTGATCAGACGTGGATTCTATCACATTCAGCCCCTTGCGCAAATCTCTTTTCAGGCGAACATGTCAGATCGTGCCGGGATTGATGGGCAGGGTCACCTTGAATATCGCGCCGCCGTCGGGTGCATTGGCGGCCTCGATCGTGCCTTTGTGGTCCTCGACGATCCCCATGCAGATAGACAACCCCACCCCCATCCCCATGCGTTTCTTGCGGGTGAAGAAGGGATCGAAGACGCGGCCGACATCCTCGGGCCGTATTCCCG
>JAKQBR010000362.1 GCA_029574005.1 Deltaproteobacteria bacterium
TGAACGGTATCCGTGTGTCCCCGCCGATCTCCTGGCCCAGCTTGACCGCCGATCCCATGGCGGTGAGCACTTGAGTAGGCACGATCTCCCTGGAACCGTATGATCAGCAGGGGGAAGGTTGCACCACCCCCTGGATTTTACTCTGTGCTTGCCCGCCGGCGCCTGAGGTTCACTTTTCCCGCGCGTACGGCCAGGCCATGATGCCGCCCTCCATGACGCGCACGTTCTTCCAGCCGTTCGCCTCAAGCACCAGGGCGGCCTCGTAGCCCCTGAGCGAGATCTTGCAGTAGCAGATGATCTCGCGCTCCTTGTCCTGGGGCAGCTCGGACAAGCGGCGGCGTAACGCGCCCAAGGGGATGAGGGTCTCGCCGATGCCAAGGCGCATCTGCTCGAACTCGTCCGGGCCGCGCACATCCAGGATGAACGGGGTCTGGCCGGCATCGAGCTTATTCTTGACCTCGCGGGGGGTAAGGCCCTTCAAACGGTGTTTAAGCTTGTTCTGCAGCAGGTGCGCGGCGGCGATGCCGTGGTCGATGGCCAGCGAAAACGGCGGGGCGTAGGGCAGATCGGCGTTGACCATGTCATCCACCGTCAGCCCTCCCATGACGGCCATGGCCCACTGGGCGATCTGGCGATTGACGTTGCCGGGGCCGATGCACTGCGCGCCCAAGATCTTGCCGCTTTTCCGGTCCGCCACCAGCTTGGTGACCAGGAGCGCGCCCTGCATGAAGCCCGGCTTGTCCGGGCTGGCATTGATGACCGTGACGATATCCTCATACCCCAGTTGGCGGGCCGCGGTCTCGGACAGCCCCGTGGAGCCGGCGGCATAATCGAAGACCTTGCAGATCCCGGTCTGAATGGTGCCCGGGAAGGTGACGGTATTGCCCAGCACGGCGTTCTCTCCCGCCACGCGGCCCTCGAGGTTGGCCAGATCGCCGTAGGGCGCCAGGACCTTGCGGCCCGTCAGGCGGTGCGTAACCTCGATACAGTCGCCGCAGGCATAGATGTCGGCATCCGAGGTCTGCAGGTATTCATTGACCGCAATGCCGCCCGTGACGCCGATCGAAAGCCCGGAGGCGCGCGCAAGCTTCACGTTGGGGGTCACGCCGATGGCGACAACGGCCAGCTCGCAGGGCAGCTCCGTGCCGTTGGCCAGCTTGACGCCCGTAAGTGTGCCGCTTTCTCCCAGAAAGGCGGCGATGCCGTTGCCGGTGATGACGTTGGCGTTTTTCTCACGCACGTGGTTCTCGACGAGTTTGGCCAGGTCCCAGTCGAGAAAGGTCAGCAGCTGGGGCAGGAGCTCGATGACCGTGATCTCCATACCGGCCAGCTGCAACGCCTCGCAGGTCTCGATCCCGATCAGGCCGCCTCCGATGATCACGGCCTTGGTGATGGAGTGATCGTCGCGGATCTTGCGCAGGAAGTCGGCATCCTGCATGGACTGCAGCGTGGTGATGCCCTTGAGGTCGGCGCCGGGCACGGGCGGCATCTTGGGGGTTGCTCCCGTGGCGATGATCAGCTTGTCATAGCGCAGGCTGCCGGTCTCGCCGGTCAGCGTGTCGCTCAAGCTGAGCGTATGCGCCTCACGGTCGATGGCCAGCACCTCGGTATTCGTGCGCGCCTCTATGGCCTTGGCGTTCAGGTAGAACTTGGGGTCCCGCACGATGCCGGTCGGCGTGCACAAAAGCTGGTTGCGGTCGTCGAAATACCCGCCCACGTAGTAGGGATAGCCGCAGGAGGCCATGGACAGATCCGGGTCCTTCTGAATGATGATGACCTCGGCGTTTTCGTCGATACGCCTGGCCTTGGCCGCGGCCTTGGGTCCGGCCGCCGAGCCGCCGATGACGACAATGCGCTTGTTCGCCATACACCACCCTGCTTACTTGACGAATTCGTCGATGAACTGCTTGAGCTGCGACTTTGGCAGGGCGCCGATGCGCGTGCCCAGCACCTGCCCGCCCCGCATGATGAGCAGGGTGGGGATGCTGCGTATGCCATATTGCGTGGCCGTGGCGCGGCTGTCATCGACATTGACCTTGACCACGTCGAGCTTGCCCGCGTAATCCTGCGCCAGCTCCTCCAGGGCAGGGGCGATCGCGCGGCAGGGACCACACCAGGTGGCCCAGAAATCGACCAGCACCGGACGGGGCGAGGCTATAACCTCGGTTGCAAAATTCGTATCATCGGCATGTTTGAGAACGCCATTTTCCATTGTCATCCTCCTTGAGCTTGGTTAAGCCCTTTATATGTCCAGTAGAGGCACCGGCCATTGACCTGCGTCAACGGCCACGGCTTTTTCATGCGCCCGTAGCGGGAGCCGAAAACAACAACCGATTAGACGGCCTCAAAAGGCGAGCCTGGTGCCCGCCATGTTGAGGATAAATCCTGGAAGCTCCCGCTCCATGGTCAATATGGCCGTGCGTCCGGTGCAGTGGCACGGTACGACGTAGTCGGGCTTGATATCCTTCAGCGCCGCCAGCGTCGGGGGAATGGCGGCCTGGCCGGCCGGACCGCCCAGGTGGAAGCCGCCCATCACGGCATGTACCCTATCGACGCCGGCCAGCTTGCGGGCATAGCCGATGGTGTTGATCACCCCGGCGTGCGCGCAGCCGGTCAGGATGATGAGGCCCTTGTCCTTGAGCGCAAAGACCAGCGAGCTGTCATCCTCGATGGCGTCCGCATGTTCGCCGCTGGCGTCTGTGTAGTGGGCAAAGGGCATCCCCGGCTCAAAGTCCGTCTCGCGCGGCACGCTGCCCAGGAAGAGGCCGAACCCTCCCAGCAGCTCGCGCGGCCCCGTGGATTCCACGACGCGGATGCCGGCCTGTTCGAGCTCGGCGCGCTTGAGCATGGGGAAGCGGATCTTGAAGTCCTCGCTGAGCTTGAGGTAACGGTCGGTATCCAGGGCCCGCGGGTGCAGCACCAGGTCGATAGGGGTGCGCAACCGCTTGGCGACCTCATAGACACCGCCGGTATGGTCCATGTGGCCGTGGGATAGGGCGAGGACCTCGATGGCGGTCGCGTCCACACCCAGGGCCTCCATGTTGTGCGCCACGCCCCAGGGCGAGTAGCCGAAATCGAAAAGCACGCTGCGGGCGCTCGACCCCTTTGTCACCGTGACCAGGGCCGAGAACCCGTGCTCGGCCACGATGGAATTCTTGATGTACCCGTCCTTGATCGGCAGGGCGCGCGTAGTCATGGCATCGGCCGGCGCCTCGACCAGATCGATGTAGTTGTCCTGCAGCGTCAGGACCTCAACCTTGTCCGCTTCCTTGAGTGGCATCAAAAACCTCCTTTCAAGATACGCCCCTGCCCCACCCTGCGGCTGAGCGCCGGGATGGAGGCGGCGGCAGATCATGTCATGGCCCGCCTTGGGCGGCGATGCCTAATGGTCGCAGGCATTGGCCCCGGTGACGAGTGTGCCGTTCAGATATTCCGTAACGACCTGCTCGGGCGTGCCGCTCGGGGCGCCCGTCACCACGGTGATGCCGCGCTCGGCGAAGAGCGCCTGGGCGCGCGAGCCCATGCCGCCGGCGATGATGACCGTGGCGCCGCGCTCGGCCAGCCAGCGGGGGAGCAGCCCCGGCTCATGGGCGGGGGCCGCGACCGTGTCCGTCTTGATAATGGACTTGGCCGCCGGATCGCAATCGACAAGCGCGAAGTTCTCGCAGTGCCCGAAGTGCATGCACAGGCGTCCATCTGCTAAGGGAATGGCAATACGCATGGTTACAGTCCTCCTTTGTCTGTTTACGTTTTTGCTTGCGGTTCAGGATGCCTTTTCCGGCATGTTCAAGATAGGCCCCACGATCTGCTTGAACTCTTTGCCGGCCTGGGTCTGTGAAAACTGATAGATGTAGGGCATACCCTCGTCGCAGGCCTCGCCGATCTTGGGGTCGATGGAGATGCGCCCCAGGAAAGGCTCGTTCATCTCCTTGGCCATGCGCTCGCCGCCGCCGGTCTTGAAGATCGCGGTTATCTCGCCGCAGTGCGGGCAGGCAAAGCCGCTCATGTTCTCCACCACGCCCAAGACGGGCAGCTTGAGCTGGCGGCAGAAGCCGATGGAGCGCCGCACGTCGGCCGTGGACACGTCCTGGGGCGTCGTCACGATCACCGCGCCGTCCGGGCTTTCGATGAGCTGGATCAGCGATAAGGGCTCGTCCCCGGTGCCGGGCGGCAGGTCGATGACCAGATAGTCCAGCTCGCCCCATTCCACGTCGGACAGGAACTGCCGGATGGCGCTGTACTTCATGGGTCCGCGCCAGATGACCGCGTCGTCGCGGTTGTCCAGGAAGAAGCCGATCGACATGACCTTCAGGCCGCCCAGTTCAACCGGTTTGATGCCACCCTCGTCACCCTTGCCGACCGGCGCGCCCTCCAGGCGCAGCATCTTGGGCACACTGGGGCCGTGGATATCGCAGTCCAGGAGGCCCACACGCCTGCCCTCCAGCATCAGCGCCACGGCTAGGTTGACCGCCACGGTGCTCTTGCCCACCCCGCCCTTGCCCGACAGGACCAGGATCTTGTGCTTGATGCTGCACATGCGGCGGTGCAGGGCCTGGCGCTGGGCGAAATCCTGCGCGCTCTCGCCCGGCCGCTGGGTCTTGGCGTCGCAGGACGAGCTCGTGCAGCCCTCGCAGGAACGCGGCTTCTGTTCGGCCTTGGCGGCTGCCGTGCGGGCACGCGCCCGGTAGTCGTCGATGGCGGCCTTGAGCGTATTGGTGGCCAGCAACGCGCAGTGCTCGAAGTCCTTGGACAGTCCGCCCAGGGTCTGCAAAACATCGGCCTGCGTCAGATCGTGCGCCTGTTGAAGCGTCTTGTCTTCCGACATGGCGGCCGTGGCGGCCCCGCAGGCGATGGAGTGCTCGCAGCCGTCGGTGGTGAAGGTGGTCTGGCGGATGACGCCGTCTTCGACCTTGATCCAGAACTCCATGGTGTCGCCGCAGGGACCGGTGACGCGGGCATGTCCGTCCGCATCGTCCATGGGGCCGAAAAAGCACGGCAGCTCCGAGCCGGTCGGGTTCAGGTGATCATGTGACATACTTCCTCCCATATGCGTGTGATATCGCGGGCGGCGGGGCCTGATGCATGCTCCACCGCGGTGAGCGCCTTGATCTGCGCCTTTGTCACCTCGGGGTCGTAGGTAATGCGGCCGGCCAGGCCGGCACCCATGGCCGTGGCCTTGTGCTCGATGGCCGCGGTGCCCTCGGGACTCAAGTCCCATTTGTTGACGCATACCGCGGCCTTCAGGCCGAAATGCCGAGCCAGGGCGAGCACGCGCTCCAGGTCGTGCGCGCCCGATACCGTGGGTTCGGCCACGACCAGGACCAGCGTAGCGCCGGTTAAGGATGCAATGACCGGGCATCCGATGCCGGGAGGTCCGTCAACCAGCACCAGGTCGCGTCCTTCTTCCTGGGCAATGCGCCGGGCCTCGTTCCTGACCAGGGTCACCAGCCGGCCCGAGTTCTCGGCCCCGGGATCGAGCCGGGCATGCACCATGGTCCCGGCGCGAGTTGAGGACACATACCACCGGCCGCAGGTGCGCGGCGGGAAATCGATGGCGCCCATGGGGCAGGCCAGCACGCACAGACCGCAGCCCTCGCAGGCCGAGTGATCGATCCGGTAAATGCTTTTACCGGCTTCCTCGCTCACCCGCACGGCGTCGAAACGGCACAGTTTGGCGCAATCGCCGCAGGCGATGCAGTCTTCCGGCACGATCACGGCCGTCTGACCGCTGACAAAGGATTCCTGCCTGCGCACATCGGGCTCAAGCAGCAGGTGCAGGTCGGCGGCGTCCACGTCGCAGTCCGCCAGTACGGCCCCGCGGGCCAGGACGGCCAAGGAGGCCGACAGGCTGGTCTTGCCCGTCCCGCCCTTGCCGCTGATGACCACCAGTTCGCGCATTATCTTTCGCACCCCGGCGTGGCGCAGCGCTGCCGGCTGCCGCAGCAGGTCACACCGGTGGTCTCGAAGGAGCACCCCCCCGCCTTGTGGCCGCGCGCCCCGCCTGCATCGGTGATGACGCTAGCGCCGGCGACGACCTGGCGCTGCGCCCTTCCGCCGCATTCCGGACAGGCCGGATCGGGCGCCGACATGGCCTGGAACTGCTCGAAATGCTGTCCACACACGGTGCAGGCGTATTCATAGGTCGGCATACTTCCTCCTTTGGTTCTGCAAGGTATATAGCACCCTCTGAGAGAGCTTTTCAACGTGTCCGCGCATGCCCGGCACGCTTTCCCACGGCAAACCGCCGCGCGCGATCACCTCGGCCACGCGCCGATCGTCCGGGATCTCGGCCAGGATGGGGATACCTTCCGCCCGGCAGAAGTCGGATACCCGCGCATCGCCGATCCCCACCCGGTTGACGGCCACCCCGAAAGGGATGGCAAGCGCGCGCACCGTAGCCACCGCCAGGATGAGGTCATTGAGTCCGAAGGGCGTGGGCTCGGTCACGAGCACGGCCATGTCGCTGCCGCGCACGGCCGTGACCATGGGGCAGGAGGTGCCGGGCGGGCAGTCGATGATCGTGCGCGCCGCTTTCGCGGCATGCCGCTTGACGGCCCGTATGACAGGCGGGGCCATGGGTTCGCCGATATTCAACCGTCCCTGAACCAGGTGGATGTCACCCTTTACTCCGCTTTCCACCACGCCGATGGGGCGCGGGCTTTCGCTGATGGCGTGCCGGGGACAGACATGCAGGCAGGTCCCGCAGCCGTGACAGAGTTCGGCAAAGACCATGGGCTTTTCCCCGATCACGGCGATGGCCCGGAATTGACAGGCGCGCTGGCACTCGCCGCAGCCGTCGCAGAGGACCTCGTCCACTACCGGCACCGGGATGCCGACCTCCTCGCTCTCCTCGATGCGGGGGTTCAGAAAGAGGTGGCAATTGGGCGCCTCGACGTCGCAGTCCAGGATCTGCGCGCCTTCGGGCATCACCGCGGCCAGGCCGAGCGACAGCGTGGTCTTGCCCGTGCCGCCCTTGCCGGAGGCTACGGCGATGATCATGGCCGCCCCCCGTGCCCGCGCCGTCCGCGCACCTGGGCCAGTTCGGGATCGACTTCCTCAATCCAGCCGCCCAGCGGCTTATCGGGAATATCGAAGCGCGGCACAAAGGGCTTGATGTCGATCAGCGGGGTATCATCGAGGATGTCGACGTCCATGATAGAGAGCACCCTGCCATCGCGGCGCACCAGGCGCACCACGGAGAGCCCGATGGGGTTGGGCCGTCCGGGATGGCGCGTGGCGAACATCCCGCGCGGGACATCGTCCATGAAGGGGGTGATGAGCAGGGGGGCTGCGGCGGCCCGGTCAAAGACATACAGGAGGATGAGGTGCGAAAAGCCCTCGATATCCTTGAGACCCTCGGCAAACTCGGGAAACACCTCGACCCTTCCCGGACAACCGCGTGCGAACACCGGCTGGATAGGGGTCTTCTCTGCTTGGCGGTGCTCGCTATGAATGACGCCGATTGAGCGCAGAACAACGGATGCATGGGTTGCAGACATGCCTAGCCCCTCCCCGTGGAGTCCGCACCGCGGCGCACGATCCACTGTCCGACCGCGGCCTGCATATCGCGGGCGATGGTGGCGCACTTGACCTGCGTGAGGAAGAAGACCTCGCGCGGTGCGTCTCGCAGCGACTCATAATTGGCCTGGCCCTTGGCGATCACGAGATCCGCGGTTTCGAAGAGGGCCCGGAAGACGGGCGAGCAGTGTTCCAGCACGGTCCCGGGCATATCCGAACCCGTCTCGACGATGCGGGCCGCGTCTTCGATGCCGGCGGCCAACGCCTCTGCGGCGGTGGCGTCGTTGATGATGGGCCCGGACTTGACGGCGTAGGTGACCGCACCGGCCGGCAGGCGGTCGATGAGCAGGCGGTCGAAGACCGTCTCGCCGGCATTGTCCGCCAGATA
>JAKQBR010000364.1 GCA_029574005.1 Deltaproteobacteria bacterium
GAAAAGGCGCTCGACAAGGCCATGCTCTCGGGGCAGGCACAGCTTGAGATCGTACACGGCAGCGGCACCGGGGCGCTCAAAAAGGCCATCAGGGGCTATCTGAAAGGCCTGAACTTCGTACAGAGCTATGCGGACGGCGGTTCTGGGGAAGGCGGCGGCGCGGTCACGTTGGTGCGGTTGAAGGACGGATCATCATGAACACGGGCGTGGTGGAGCAGATCAAGGGCAAGCTCGATATCGTGGCCGTGATATCGGAGCACGTGAGTCTGACCCGCAAAGGCAAATCCTTCTGGGGGCTCTGCCCGTTTCACGCCGAAAAGGACGCCTCGTTCATGGTCAACGCGGAAAAGCAGGTTTACAAGTGCTTCGGATGCGGTGAAGGCGGGGATGTGTTCAGTTTCGTCATGAAGGTCAAGGGCCTGACCTTTGCCGAAGTGCTGGAGGAGTTTGCGGGGCGCACCGGCGTTGAGCTCGAACGCGACCGGGTACGCGCCCATCGTCACGAGCAGGCAAGCGCCAATAAGGCCTTTTTTACCGCCGGTGCGGTGGCGCTCGAGTTTTTCACCCGCACGCTGGCATCCGTTGAGGGGCGTAACGCCCGGGACTATCTCAAGGACCGCGGTCTGAGCGAAGCCACGATCCGCGAATTTGCGATCGGCTATGCCCCGGAGGGGTGGGACAGGCTCTTGAACTATCTGAAGAGCAAGGGTGTGGCGGCGGAGATCGCGGCCGGTTGCGGCCTGGTGATCAAGAATGACAAGGGCGGCTATTATGATCGTTTCCGCGGCCGGGTGATGTTTCCTATCCGTGACCTGCGCGGCGAGGTGGTGGCCTTCGGAGGCCGGATCATTGGTCCCGGCGAACCCAAGTACATCAATAGCCCGGAATCCCCCGTGTTCGAAAAGCGCAAGCTGCTCTACAATTTACACCACGCCAAGCGCATCATCCAGGAACAAGGCGCCGTGGTCGTCGAGGGGTACATGGATGTGGTTTCGCTGGCGAATTCCGGTTTTGCGGGCGTCGTGGCGACCTTGGGCACGGCCTTGAGCGAGGACCATATCCGGCTGCTGAAGCGTTTCACGAACGACATCACCTTGGTTTTCGACGGCGATGCCGCTGGCCGCAAGGCCATGGTACGGGCCTTGGAACCGTTTCTAGCCACCGGCGTCATCCCCAAGGTGGTCATCCTGCCTCAGGACAAGGATCCCGATGATATGGCGCGCACGGACATCAATCTCTGGAGAACTCTGGTGGCCGAGGCCCGCAGTATCTGGGATTTCATGTTCGATGAATCGTTTAAGGGGCGTGACCCATCCAAATTTGAGCATCAGAGTACAATTTTGAAGGAACTGGCACCGATGATAGCCCGAGAGAAGGATGCGGCCGTACGCGATCTGCTGGTGGAACGCTTGGCGGTCAGGTTGGGTCTGGGCGTTGATACCGTTGCCAGGCATGCGCGCACGAAGGGTGAACAGATTGTCTTGCCCCAAGGGCAAACCAAGGACTATACGGAAGCCGATCTGGTGCGCTTGATGCTCTTCGATGAAAAGGCCATACAGGCGGTCAAGATCCTGGATCTGGGACGTGAATTCAAACAGGCCGATACGGCGGCCTTGGTCGGGTACCTGCTTGAGCATGGAAATTGCATTTTAGATGACGTTGCGTGCCCGGACGCCATCCGTTCGACGGCCGCCAGAATTATCGCGCAAGGGCCGTATGAAGGGGACGTTGCCAAGGCCCTGAAGGACAATGTATCGAAATTATTGTCGTTGAAGTACGATCGCGACATGAACCGTCTGCAGGGCTTGATCGCCGAGGCCGATAGATCGAGCGACAAAACCCTTTTGCATGGACTCCAGAACGAGAAGATGGCCCTGGTGCGGGCGAAGCGAAATATACACACTACTGTGGCGGAGGCGTTGGAAGGAAAATGACCGACAAAAAGGCATATGCAAAAGAGGTCCAGAAATTGGTGAACATGGGCAAGGCCAAGGGGTTCTTGACCTATGAAGAGGTTAACGATGTCCTTCCTGACGATGTCTTGAGCCCGGACGATCTTGAAGATGTCATGGACCTGTTCTCCGACAAGGAGATCCAGCTGGTCGATACCGAAGATGAGTTCTTCGAGAACGAAGAAGAGATCGAGATACCTGACGATGGCAGTTTCCGGGCCCCCGATCCGGTGCGGATGTATCTGCATGAAATGGGCTCGGTCTCGCTCCTGTCGCGCGAAGATGAGACCGAGATCGCCAAGCGCATCGAGGCCGGACAGCGCCAGATCCTCAATGTGATCATCAACTCGCCTGTCACCGTCAAGGAGGTCATCGCCATCGGCCGCCAGATCGAGTGCTCGGAGATACGCCTGAAGGACGTCATCGATCTGGAGGATATCTTCGAGATGGATGCTGCCCAGCCCCAGGAGCCCATTGACGAGCATCCCGCGCTGGTCAAAACACTGGAGAGCATCAAGTCCATCGAGGTCAATCAGGCCGAGATCAAGACGCTCAAAACCAAGCTTTTCCATGCCGAGGACGGCGACGAGCGCGATGAGATCAAGCACGAGATGTCGCGCGTGAGCAAGGAGATCGTAAAACAGATCCACGACATCCGCTTCCTTCCGGAGCAGATCGACGCCTTCGGCCGCAGGCTCAAGGACCTCAAGCGTCAGCTCGAGATCAAGGAAGAGGTCATCTGCTATTTCGAGGAGCGTTTCTCCAAGAACTGCGACGAGATCATCGAGATGTACCAGGCGGTGCTCGACGGCGCATGCAAGCACGTCGGTCCCTTCTTGGAGGCGCAGGGCATCAGCCAGGAGGAATTTTGTTCCATCGCGGAAGACCTGTCGCAGCTGCGCAAGGATATCAAGAAGATCGAGATCGAAGGCGGCCTGACCGCGCACGGGCTGAAAAAGGCGGTGCGCATCCTGGAGGACGTCGAGAGCAAGACCAATGCCGCCAAGACCGAACTGATCCAGGCCAACTTAAGGCTGGTGGTCAGCATCGCCAAGAAGTACGTCAACCGCGGCCTGCAGTTTCTGGACCTCATTCAGGAAGGCAATATCGGGCTCATGAAGGCGGTCGAAAAGTTCGAGTACCGCCGGGGCTACAAGTTCTCCACCTACGCCACCTGGTGGATCAGGCAGGCCATCACCCGCGCCATCGCCGACCAGGCCCGGACAATCCGCATTCCCGTGCACATGATTGAAACGATCAACAAGCTGATCCGAACGTCACGCTATCTCGTTCAGGATCTGGGCCGGGAGCCAAGCCCGGAGGAAATTGCTGAAAAGATGGAATTCCCCCTGGATAAAGTGAGAAAAGTATTGAAAATCGCGAAGGAACCGATTTCCCTGGAG
>JAKQBR010000377.1 GCA_029574005.1 Deltaproteobacteria bacterium
AGCAGCATGCAGAAAAGGTATGCTCTACGCATGGATTGCTTCACCTGCCGCGCCATTCATGGCGTTTGTCTCAGATAATCTACCAGGATCTTGTTCAGCAGCTCCGGCGCATCCAGCTGCATCCAATGCTGGATACCCACGATACGCCGATACTGCCAGGGGGCGTCCACATACTTGGCGCTGTCCATCATCTGCTTTTCGGTAAGGAACCGATCCGCGCTGCTCCAGACCCCCATGCACGGAACCCGTGTCATGGGCACGTCTTCGGTAAGCATGGTAACGCTGTTGTCGCGATACCAGCCCAAGCCGGCCGTCAACCGACCCGGCCGCGAGAGGTTTTTGATCCAGTGATCGGTCTCGGGATGACCGTTCGATATCCACCGGAGGAAACGCCAGTCCATGGACGAAAAGATGGTCTCGGCCACGGGCAGGAGGAACAGGGCGGCATACCAGGCCCGCTGGACCTGCCGTATACCGGCATAGCGGTAGGCCTTGGTATGCCCGACCGAAAGGGCCACATAGCGATCGACCTTTTCGGGATGGCGGCTGGCAAAGATCCAGCCGATATTGGCGCCCCAATCGTGTGCGATCATGCTGGCCTTGCTGATGCCTAAATGCGACATCAGGCCCAGTATGTCGGCGATGATGGCGTCGATGGCATACGCCCCGCGCCCCTTGGGGGCTTCGGAATCGCCGCAGCCGCGCAGATCGGGGGCGATCACCCGGAACCCGGCCGCGGCCAGGGCCGGTATCTGGTTCCGCCATACATACGATGAATCCGGAAAACCGTGCAGCAGGATGACATCGGGCCCGGTGCCTTCGATGATCACATTGAGAAGGATATTATTGACCCTGATCTGGCTGGCGTGCAAATCCATGGTGGTTTTCCTCTGCCCCGCTCCACCCCTATTCGTGATAGGCGGCGGTGGTGACGATGGCCTTGGCGCTGCGATAGGGTTCCTGGGCGGCCAGCTTGCGGATGTTCTTGAGCGTCGTCACGCCCACGTTCTTCATGAGCATGCTGACGATGGAACTCGGAAGATTGCCGGCCGGATCGGCCAATACCTGGTAGGTCAGCTTGGTGGTGTTATTTGCCGCCGGGGCCAGCAGCCAGGTGACATCGCCGATGGGCATGCGCAGGAGGTTCTTTTTCGGCGGAGTGAAGGGATTTGACACGGTATTGCACTTGACGGCAATCGCTCCAGGGACGGATTTGTCCAGCATCCAATCGATACGACCGATGCCGTAGCGATCATTTAAGGGCCAGGGTAGACCCTGGCTGAAATAGACATGATAACTGTCCTTGGTGTTCTTCAATCCCGTGAGCTCAAGGCTGTAGGCGTCCGTGCACATAAACATGTACTTTTTCATGGACGGTGTATCCCGCAGGACGGCTTCCACCACGGCTACCGGGGCATTGATGATGCCTTCGGCCTTGACTTCGTCGACACTGCTCAAGGAATTGGTGCGCGACCAGCCGATGATGCCTTCGGATTCCCGGACCTTTTTCCATTCACCGACCTGGTTGGCTGCCATAGCGCTCACCGTGGTCATCATGATGATCATAGCGATGAAACCGATTTTCTTCATAATTAAATACTCCCTTCTGTTTGGTCCAGTCATACGGCCGTAGCGACTGTATGACTGGGGCTTTCATTGTCTGTTACCGTATTGCGGTCCTGGCGGCAAGCTTGCCGATGACGCGCACTATTCCTAGGACAGCCGCGGCCAAGCCGGCATACATGGCGGGTCTGATGAATGGCACGAGGGCCTTGGGTGGATTGAATTCGGTGTTCAAGGCCACGGTCTTTTTGAGCTTGTCCTGGAG
>JAKQBR010000382.1 GCA_029574005.1 Deltaproteobacteria bacterium
TGGGTATCGTGCTGAATGCCGTGGATGTCATGCCGGCCCAGAAGTTCAAGTATCGCAAGTACAGTTATCATAAGTATTATTAGAAGACAGCTTTTTAAGTTTTAAGTGTTAAGTTTTCAGCAAAAGCTGGATCATTGGCGGCATGGTGTCCCTATACAGTTTCCTTTACTGGGCTTACCTGAATTTCGATCGGCCCTGGTGAATCCGGTCCCTGTATTTGCTTGGCACTTAACACTTGAAACTATGGTCGATGCCCTCTTGGATACCCTATTGCCGCCGCGCTGTCTGACGTGCGGTTCATCCGGCCGGGCCGTCAAGGGCGTGTGCGCCCAGTGCGCGGCGCGGCTGGAAAGGATCGAGGGCCCCCTGTGCGATATCTGCGGGGCGGAGCTCGGCACGCCGGGGACCTGTCTGGCCTGTCTTTCCAACAGGCCCCCCTATGATGTGCTCAGGGGCGTCTTTCGCTTCGAGGGCCTCCTGGTCGACATGGTCCATGCCTTCAAGTATGGGAGGGTTACCACCCTGAAGCATTTCCTGGGGTCGGCACTGGCCGGGGCGGTCGAGCAATGGGGTATACACGCGGATATCATAACCTTTGTCCCGATGCACTGGACAAAGGTGGTCGATAGAGGCTATAACCAATCGGCGTTGTTGGCTAAAGAAGTCTGTGCGCACCGGGGGGTGCGCCTGGCGGACGATGTGCTCCGCAAGACGCGCCGGACCGCCGCCCAGGCCGGGCTGGCGCGTGGGGGGAGACGGAAGAATGTGGCAGGCGTTTTTGAGGCGACCGGGATGAGGGACAAGTCCGTCATGGTTGTCGATGATGTCATCACGACCGCCTCCACGGCCTATGAGGTGGCTCGTGCCTGTAAAGAGGCCGGCGCTTCGGCGGTGGCTTTCGTGGGATTGGGGAGAGTTCTGTAATGCCGAGCCGTAAGAAGGATCTGCAATATCTCGAGGAGATTCGCATCACTGATGATGCCATGCCCTGGGAGCACGGCAAGGAGATCTTATCCGACACAGGCCTGTTTCTCGGCCGTTTCACTGAGCAGGACCTGCGTGATCTCATGGCGAAGGTCGGCCTCATGGACTTGATACGCTCCAAAGGCTATAGCGACCTTGTCTTTACCCTTGCCAGGCAGGACTTCACCTCGCGGCTGTATGTGAACCATGAGAGGCCGGGCAAGGAGACGCGCCTGATCGAGCTCATCCTCAGGGAAGGGGTGTTCCGGCCCAAGGAGACCTTCATCGAGCGTTTCGAATTCAAGGATGGCCTGACCATGATCCTGGTCGAGTGGCTGGCCCTGCAGCACCCCAGAGGCTCCTTCACCCCTGAACGGCCGAAACTGCCGGGCCAGTCTCATCCCGGCCTGGGCGGGCTGCGCAATATGCAGGAGATGCTCTACTTCTTCGGTCAGAAAACAGGCAAGGACGCCATCGTGGACGTACCGCAGCACTACCATGCCGCCGTCATCTATTCCCGTCTCTACACCGACATCTACGCGCGCATGTATTCGTTCTTTTCGCCCGTGGACGCCGGTCTCTTCAAGGCCCTGACGCGCGACCTGAACGGCCGTCCGCTGGCGCAGGTATCGCAGGCCGTCGGACTGGGATGTCTGCTCAATACCGTCACCGGCCTCCATGAGACCTGGCGGCCCTCGGAGCAGATCTACCCCGTCACCAAGCGTCTGCATGCCTATTTCGAATGTCCCGAGTACCGGGCCATCGTGGAACGTACGGCCGCCAAGGTGAGGTACACCATCGACTGGGACAAGTACCAGGACCTCTTAAAGCAGGGTGTTCCGGATGATGTATGAGTTCGCCGTCATCGGCCACGGGAGGGTCGGCGGCGCCCTGCTGTCGATCCTGAAGAGCAAAGGATTCATCCCTGTCTGGGTGGTGAGCTCCAAGGCCTTACGCGGCGGAGCATATCAGGTGCATACGACAATCCCCCCCGGGCCCGGGCATGCCCGCATCGTCTTCATCACCGTTCCGGACAGCCTCATCGAGCAGACCTCCCGAAGTATGGCCCGGCTCTGGGGAGAGCAGGCGCGGGGCCTCATCATCTACCACATGAGCGGCCTTGCGACCTCCGAGGTCCTCAGTGACCTGGCCGCAAACGGGGCTTGCGTGGCCAGCCTGCACCCCCTGCAGTCCATTCTCGAAGCCCGCAAGGCCCGCGCGGCCCTGAAAGGCAGCTTCTTCACCGTGGAAGGCGACCCGCGCGCCGTCGAGCAGGCGAGAAAGATCGTGGATGCCTTGGGGGGCGAGCTGTTGAGCATCGGCAGAGAGGACAAGGTGGTCTACCACACCGCGGCCGCGATCGCCTCGAACTACCTCGTCAGTCTCCTGAGCCAGTCCGAGGCATTGATGCAGTCCATCGGCCTCGAGCGCCGCCATGTCCTGCCCCTGGTCAAGGGGACGCTTGCCAACATCGCGTCCCATGGCGGGTCGGCCCTGACCGGACCGATCAGCAGGGCGGACTGGCCCACGGTGGCCAGGCACATCAAGGCCCTGGAAGACGGCTTTCCCGATATCCTGCCGTCCTATCTGGCCCTGGGGCGGTACACCGCCAACCTGGCTGCCCGGCCTTGGCCGGCAGATCTGGGGGTTGCGCGCAAGCTCCTGTCCTGCGACGAGCTCGAGGTCAAGGTCGAGCTTTTGAAACGGCGCGGCTTGAAGATCGTCTTCACCAACGGCTGCTTCGACATCCTGCATGCCGGACACGTGGCCTATCTCGCCCAGGCCCGCTCGCTGGGCGACTGCCTGATCCTGGGGCTCAACGCCGACGGTTCGGTGGCGCGCCTCAAAGGTCCTGCGCGGCCGGTCAACGGCCAGCTCTCCCGCGCCGCGGTCTTGGCCGGACTCGAGAGCATCGACTACATCAGCATATTCGAGGAGGACACGCCCTACAACCTCATCGCGCGCGTGAAACCGGACATCCTGGTCAAGGGCGGCGACTGGAAGGTGCGAGATATCGTGGGCGCCGATATCGTTGAGGCCAGCGGCGGTCGCGTTTTGAGCCTGCCGTTCAAGGACGGCCACTCCACGACCGCCATCATCGAAAGACTCAAGGAGAAGTAATCGGCTGCCCTAGGGCGCCTCCTCCAGGAACCCCTGGATAAGGGCTGCGATTGCCTGAGGCTGTTCCATGGGGATGAGGTGCCCGGCGTTTTGAACCAGGGTATAGCGTCCCTTCGGGAACAGGCTTGAGGCCTTTTTGAGATCGATGTAGTGACGATTCTCACTTTCCGAACCTTCCACCACCAGGACCGGGCACTCGATCTTGGGCAGGATCGGCCAGGGGTCATAGTGCATGCCGCCCATAAAGAGGGCCGCCTCGCGCTCGGGCGAGCAGGTCAGGTTGAGCCCTCCGGTCGGGCCTTCGCGCAGGCCGTAGCGCACGTACAGGTCCAGCATCTCGTTGTCCCAGTTCTTGAAGAGCGTCCTGGATTTCAGGTAGACCAGGGCCTCTTCGCTGTTGTTCCAGTGGTTACGCCGCTTGATCGACTTTGAGGCCAGGGGATGCTGCTCCACGCTCAACTGTACGCGGTAGAAATCCTCGGGCAGGAAGATGGGTTCGATCAGGATCAGGCCGCGCGGGTTGAGGCCGAAGGCCCCGGCCGCTAGGGTGACGACCGTGGCACCCATGGAATGACCGACCATGAGCGGTTGCGCAAGGCCCAGCCGATCGCAGAAACGGGCGAGGTCCTGGGCCAAGATCATCCAATTGAGGCCGCCCTTTTCCGGCTCGTTCAGTCGGTGGTCGCAGAAGTAAGGGGCGATCACCCGGTGCGCTTTGGCCAGGTCGCGCGCGATCGGGTGCCACAGCCAGGGCAGGAAGCCCGTGGCGTGCAGAAGCACGATGGGCTTATCGGTGCCGTCGTACTGGAGATAGGGCAGCTCCACCTCGCCGATATCCTGGACCAGAACCTGGGGGGCTGCGTCCTCAAGCGCCATTGCGGGACTCCTTTTTGATGGAATGCTATGATGATAGAATACGATGTAACAGAAAATGCCGTAAAAGCAAACCATCAAGCAGAGTTCAGGAAGGGGCCGGGGCGTTCCTTCTCCGCCATTTCCGGTGGGTCAGATCTTTGGTATTGTTCTCAGGCGGCGTACGCGCTAGAGAAGCGGTATGGCAGGCCAACCCGGGTTCATGTCGCTCCTGCGGTCGCTCAACCACCGCAATTACCGGTTCTTTTTCACAGGCCAGGCCGTGTCCCTGATCGGCACCTGGATGCAGCAGGCGGCCATGAGCTGGCTGGTGTACCGACTGACGAACTCGAGCATGTACTTAGGCGTGGTCGGGTTTGCCTCCCAGATCCCGATCTTCCTGTTTGCCTCGCTGGCGGGCGTCTACGCCGATCGCCACAACCGACACCGCATCCTGGTCGCCACCCAGGTCGTCTCCCTGCTGCAGGCCTGCTTCATGGCGCTGCTGACGTTTTCCGGCATCGTGCATGTCTGGCACATCATCCTCTTGAGCATCATGCTCGGTGTGGTCAACGCCTTCGACATGCCGGCGCGGCAGTCGTTCATCATCGATATCGTGGAGGACAAGCGCGACCTGGGCAATGCCATTGCCTTGAACTCCTTCATCTTCAACGGCGCGCGGCTGATCGGCCCGTCCATTGCCGGCGTGCTGATCGGCCTGGCCGGAGAGGGCTCGTGCTTCCTCGTCAACTCCATCAGCTTCGCGGCCATCATCGTAGCCTTGATAGCCATGCGCATCCCGGCCAAAGCGGGCGAACCAGCGCGCGAATCGTTCCTTACGGGCCTGCTGGATGGCTACCGCTACGCCTTTCATACCGCGCCCATCCGTTCCATCCTCATGCACCTGGCAGTGATCAGCTTCATGGGCATGCCCTATGGTGTTTTGATGCCGTACTTCGCGCGCGATGTCCTTTCAGGCGGACCGCATACGTTGGGTTTCCTTATGGCCGCCTCCGGCACCGGCGCCTTGACCGGGACCATCTACCTGGCCTCGCGCCGTAGCATCCGCGGTTTGGATAAGCTGATTGTGGTCGCCTCCTATGCCTTTGGCGCAGGCGTGATTGTGTTCGCCTTCTCGCGCAGCATGGTGCTTTCCATGGGGATGCTGCTCTTCACGGGCTTCGGCCTCATCGTGCAGATGGCCGCGTGCAACACCATTTTGCAGACCATCGTGCAGGAAGACAAACGCGGCCGGGTCATGAGCCTCTACGCCACGGCCATCGCCGGCATGGCGCCTTTCGGCAGCCTCTTCAGCGGCATCCTGGCCGCGCATATCGGCCCGCCCTTGACCCTGACGATCAGCGGCATCACCTGCGCCCTGGGCGCGCTCTATTTCGGGTTCAATTTCCGGATGCCGGGGGGGGTGCACGGCGAAGGCAAAGCGCAGGCCTGAGGCCATTTCTCAATCAGACGCGGTGTTGAGTTGTTTAGGCTGAGGGTTGAATATACTGCTTAAGGCGCACCGGCCAGCCCTCCACGGTCGAGCAGTTGGAAGCCCCGGGAAAGAAACGGCCCGGCGCGAAAAGAGGATATTCTTTCCCGTTTCTGAGTTCCAGGACCAGGGAATAAAAGTTGGCGAAGTTGGACTTCTTCACCAGATACCCGATTCTGACCTGCATGACATCACCAAAGGCGATGATCTGTCGCTTGGTCCAGAACAGGAATTTGGTCCGCCATGGTGATACGTCTGGTCCCAGGGTCCACGACAACGGTCTGCCTGCCCTGCAGCACCATGCCGAGCACGCCGATGACCAGCAGCAGGATGCCTAAGAGAAAACCGGCTAGGCTGTCGGTCAAGCCGGGCCCGGAAAAATCACGAAAACCACGTGCCAGGGCCAGACCGACAACCGTGATTACGACAGCGGCCGCGATCGAGTACCTGGAAAAGCAATTTTACGCATTGAAAGAATGTGCATATTTTAAAGGTCTTAACAGGGTATTCTTTCTATTGGTCAACTGAAAAAGAGATTATCGGTCGCGGAGATGGGTGGGCTGGTTGTCAATTTCAAAAGGTGTATGCAATGTGCAGTGCCTTGGCTGCATTGAACAATCTTTTATCACTAGTCCAAAGGGCAAGGGGCGCCAGGCGTGCAGAGGCGAGCAAATGTACATCAATAAGCCCAAACCCCATTCCCATGAGTTTGTTGTGTTCAATGAAATGCAATATCTCGTCGTACTCAATAGTGGGCGCCAGCGGGAGTGCATGCAGCAATGTGAGGATCTCGGATCTGTTCTTGAGGTTGCCGCATGCCAGTTCGCCGATGATAAAAGGGTGGCATGCCACCTCAAGATCGAGGAGCAATTGTTCAAGATGGGCGTTGCTTTTCCGCAGGTGATCAATCCATATGGATGTATCAACCAGGACCATCATGACGATCCGGGCGGCCTGCGGCGTGGAACCGGCTTGAGATCCTTTTCCGTGCCCCCGAGCTTTGCGAGTCTCTTGCTGCTCTCAATGGCAATGATGGCTTCGAGACCGCGCTGAACCAGCGCGGTTTTTTCTTTGATCCCTGTCAGCCGGGTTGCTTTTTTCAAGGTTTCATCGTCGATATTCAGTGTGGTTCTCATATGCATATAGATGCATCTTGGATGCATCTATGTCAAGTGTGCTCCTGTGAATCTTATCGGATACCCCTTTACCGCCAGTTCTCCTATTCATCAGCTGATGAAGAGATTCTTGGTCGCGAAGTTGGGGTCGCTGGTGACGTTGAGTCCCAGACGACGCAAGCCGGCCTCGTCGCCCGGGGTGGGGATGTGCG
>JAKQBR010000002.1 GCA_029574005.1 Deltaproteobacteria bacterium
CTCATCGATGGCGGCCTTGGTGAAGCCCAGGAGATTCATGAAGTAGGCGCCCTTCTTCATGCCCAGCTTGCGGCCTAAGAGGTCCATGGCCTGAATTCCGTTGGTGCCTTCGTAGATCATGTTGATCTTCTGGTCGCGCATCATCTGCTCGACCGGATACTCGCGGCAGAAGCCGTAGCCGCCGTAGGTCTGGACGGCCAGGCCGCACACCTCCATGCCGGCCTCGGTGCCGTAGGACTTGACCAACGGGGTGAGCACCTCGATCATGCCGTGCCAGTATTCCTTCTGCTCCTCGTTGCCGGCAATCATGGCGTTGAACTCCTGATCCATGCAGTAGTAACACAGGAGGCACAGGGCCCGGATGCCGTCCGTGGTGGACTTCATCTTGAGCAGCATGCGGCGCACGTCCGGGTGCTGGATGATCGGCACCTGCGGGGCGTTCTCGTCCTTCATGGCCATGGCGATGATGTTCTGGCCCTGGAGTCTGCCCTTGGCATAGTCATAGGCATGCAGCCAGGCCGCTGTCGCCAGGGAGGCGCCCATCGTGCCCACGCCCTGGCGCTCTTCGTTCATCATGTGGAACATGATCTTCATGCCTTCGCGCTCTTGCCCCATGAGCCAGCCGATGCACTTGCCGTTTTCGCCGAAGTTGAGCGTACAGGTGGCGTTGCCGTGGATGCCCATCTTGCTCTCGATGCCGCCGCAGACGACGTCATTGGGCTCGCCCAGCTCGCCCTTCTCGTTGAACCGGATCTTGGGCACCATGAAGATCGAAATGCCCTTGGTGCCTTTGGGGTCGCCTTCAATCCTGGCCAATACCGGGTGAATGATATTCGGGGTCAGGTTGTGGTCGCCGGCCGAGATGAAACACTTGGTGCCGGTAATGGAATAGGTGCCGTCCGGGTTTCTCTTGGCGGTGGTTTTCAAGGCGCCGACATCGGAACCGGCGCCCGGCTCCGTCAAGCACATGGTGCCGGCCCACTCGCCGGTGTACATCTTTTCCAGAAGCACGTTGCGCAGAGGGCCCTGGAAGAAGTCTTCCATGAGGCGCGCCGCGCCGTGGGTGAGGCCGGGGTACATGATAAAGGCCTGGTTGGTGGCCAGGAACATATTGGCGCAGGCCGCGGCTACAATGGCCGGGAAGGACTGGCCGCCGACCTCGGGCTGATCCGCCGTGCTCATCCAGCCGCCTTCGCAGTAGAGCTTCCAGAGGCGATGATAGGCTTCGGGCACGATGACCTTGCCGTCCTTGAATTCGGCTTCAACCGGTTTGCGCTGAACCTCGTCCGGATAGGTAGGGGCTATCTCGAGCTCGGCGAACTTCAAGGCCTGATCGAGCACCATATTGCACATATCGACGTCATGGTCTACATAGCGGCCCTTGCCCAGCAAGGTTTCCCCGATCTTGAACATCTCAAACAATTGGAATTTTAGATCCCTCTCGTCAACCCACAGACTTGCCATACAACCCTCCTTAGTTCCGTTATTTATGAATGAGCACTCATTCTTATACGCCCAATGGAGGTCATCTGTCAATCTTTGTTATAGAATAGAGGCTATAATGACTGCCGTGGAGGAAAAATGATACCGCGCGGCGTGTTTCTTTTGCGGCAGTTAAGATTCGGCCCTTCTCAGCCGAAACTGATGAATACGCACGCGTCGCATGGACGTGTGCGTGAAGGCCTGCATGCATAGCGGGGATGGCTGCGAATGACGCTACGCAATAAATCTCTCATCATTGTCGGCGCCATATTCCTTTGTTTGATGGCGCTGTTTTATGTCACCTCGCGTTCAATTCTCATCAAAGGTTTGAAGGATCTGGAAGAGAGCTATACCCGTGAACATGTCTTAAGGGCTCAAAGCGCGCTGCAGGGCGAGATCGACGGTCTGGCTACCATCAACCGCGACTGGGCGGCCTGGGACGATACCTATCACTTCATCGCCGATAGAAACGATGCCTATATCAAGGCCACCCTCAACGACGAGAGCCTCATGGGCATCAAGATCAATCTGATCGTCTATCTGAACACCGCTCGAAACGTCGTGTATGCCAAGGCGCTGGATTCACAAGGGGGCTTCATACCCATCCCGCAGGGGTTGCGGCGCATGCTTCAGGATACTGACAAAGATGCATCCATCTTTCGGCATGCCTCCCTGGAAACTCACAGGGAAGGCGTGATCCTTCTGCCTGAGGGGCCGCTCCTGATCAGCTCGTATCCGATCCTGACCAGCGAGCAGAAGGGGCCGACCCGCGGGGTGCTGATCATGGGGCGCTATCTCGACCAGTCCTTGATATCCCGTCTGGCCGCTACGACTCACCTGTCGTTGTCCGTACGTCAAATCAGCGATGCCGAATTGCCCCATGACTTCCGAACGGCGCGCGAAATCTTGTCGCAGAGTGGCACCGTCCTGGTCAATGAACTGGGATCGGAGTATATCGCCGGATACATTTTGATTAAGGATCTGTTCAATCAACCGGCGCTTATCCTGCGGGTGGATATGCATCGCGGGATCTATCAACAAAACCGCCGCAACATTAGATACTATGTTCTTTTCATCCTCTTTGCCGGGGTCCTTTCAGGCATCTGCATTGTGGGGCTCCTCCAGACCCAAGTCATCGGACGGTTGAATCTGATCGGCTCGACCGTGAGGGACATCAGCTCTTCCGGGGATTTATCCGCGCGCATCGCCATCAAGGGCAACGATGAATTGAAAGATCTTTCGATATCGATCAATCACATGCTCGACTCCCTGCGGGACTCGAAGAAGGCCCTGGAGGTGAGTGAAGAGCGGTTTCGGACGCTGGTGCAGGCCGCCGGAGACATCATCTACCGGGCTGACTTGAACGGCCATATCGTATTTATCAATCAGGTTGCGGAGCGGATATGCGGGTTCAGCGAGCAAGAGATGCTGGGCCGGCATTATCTGGAGTTCATCCCCAAGGCCTACCGCAATGAGGTCGCTCGCATCTTCGGTCGGCAGCTGGTGAAGCGCATGGCCACGACCTACAACGAGATCCCCATGCTTGCCAAGGACGGGAGCGAGGTCTGGCTGGGGCAAAATGTCCAGCTCCTCATTGAAAACAATATCCCTGTCGGGTTTCAGGCCGTAGCGCGCGACATCACCGACCGCAAACGAGCACAGAAGGCCCTGCAGGAAAGCAAGGAGCGTTTCCGCCTCATCAGCACGCAGGCATTGGACGCCATCATCATGATGGATCATGCCGGCGTCATCTCCTTCTGGAATCCGGCGGCGGAAACCATGTTCGGATACACCCGTCAGGAGTCGCTGGGCAAGGATCTCCACCAGTTGCTGGCTCCCTCGGTCTATCATGAGGGATTTCGCCGGGGCTTCATGCAATTCCAGAAATCAGGCGAAGGCCAGGCCTTGGGGAAGTTGATCGAGCTGAGGGCGTTGCGCAAGGACGGTACAGAGTTTCCGATCGAGCTCTCCGTATCGCCCGCCAGGTTGGGCGAACAGTGGTACAGCATCGGTATCCTGCGCGACATCACGGAGCGAAAGAACACTCAAGAAGCCCTGGCCAGGCAGACTACGCTGCTGACGGGATTGTTGGACTCGATCCCCGACAGCATCTGCTTCAAGGACAAAAACGGGGTCTATCTGGGAAGCAATCCGGCCTTTGACGAGCGGGTGGGGCGCTCACGCGATGACATCATCGGCGCCACCGACAGAGATCTGTTCGCGGCCGAGATCGCCGAAACCTTGCGGGAGAGCGACCGCGTCACCATGGAAGACGGAATCACCGGGCATGCCGAGGAATGGGTCACCTATCCCGACGGCCGCTCGGTCCTCTTCGATACCTTGAAGGCGCCTCTGAAGACCCCGGACGGCAATGTGATCGGGCTTCTGCGCATCAGCCGCGATATCACCGTCCTGATGCAGGCCCAGGAAAAGCTGCGCGAACGCGAGAAGATCGAGCAGTTGGTCATGGATCTCTCCACGGAATTCGTTAATCTGTCTTCCCAGGATATCGACGCCGGTATCAAGCGGGGTCTGGCTACGATGGGGGCCTTTTATGGCGCTGACAGAGGGTATGTCCTCCAGTTCGATCTATCCGCCAGCATGCTCAACCTTACCCATGCATGGAGCGACAATGGCCAAGAGGTTGACCCGGCGGGCATTCCGGTTATCACCCCCCGCATGTTTCCTATGGGCATGGAGTTTCTGAACCGTTATGAGCACGTCTTTATACCGAGCGTGGGAGACCTGCCGGCCATGTGGTATCAGGAGAAGGCCCTGTTCAAGTCCTGGGGTTGGCAATCGGTGGCGGTCGTGCCTATGATCTATGAGAATTCCGTCTTGGGCTATATCGGCTTTATAACACTGGAAAAGCGCCTGCGCGGCGACGAAGAGACCATCAGCCTGTTACGTGTCCTGGGCAACCTGTTCGCCAACGCCATCAAGAGGAAGCAGGCCGAGGATGAGTTGGTCAAGGCCAAGCTGGTAGCCGAGGCGGCCGATAAAGCCAAGAGCGACTTTCTGGCCAATATGAGCCACGAGATCCGGACCCCCATGAACGGCATCATGGGCATGACCGCCTTGATGCTGGATACCGATTTGAACGCGGAACAGCGCCAGTATGCCGAACTGGTCATGAAGAGCGCCGACAGCCTGTTGACCATCATCAACGACATCCTTGATCTTTCCAAGATCGAGGCCGGTAAATATGAACTCGAAATCATGGATTTCGATCTTCGCACGGCCTTAGAGGACTTCAACGAACTTCTTGCCTTCCGCGCCCAGGAAAGCGGCCTGGAGTATGGGTGTCTGGTGGACCCCGAGGTCCCCTCTCTGCTCCAGGGCGACCCAGGAAGGCTGCGTCAGATCCTTACCAACCTGGTCGGTAACGCTATCAAGTTCACCCGGCAGGGTGAAATCGTCATCCATGTCACCCTGGAGGGCGAAGATGAAAGCCAAGCCCTGATCCGCTTTGAAATCCGCGATACGGGCATCGGTATCCCGGCCGATAAGATCGACAGCCTGTTTCAGCCGTTCACCCAGGCGGATGCATCCATCACCCGCAAATACGGAGGCACGGGTCTGGGGCTTACGATCTGTAAACAGCTCACCGAGATGATGGGCGGTGATATCGGCGTGACAAGCAGGGAGAACCAGGGATCGACCTTCTGGTTTACGGCGCGCCTGAAAAAGCAGCCTGAGGGTGCAAAGGCCGAGGCTGTGCAGGCCGAGATCGCAGGCACCCATGTCCTGGTGGTTGATGATAATGCGCTTTCTCGTCGGGGGCTCATCCTCATGCTCTCCGCCTGGCAATGCCGAGCCGAGGAGGCGCCCAACGCAGCAACGGCCCTTGATAAGCTGCATGGCGCGGCTCGAGCCGGCGATCCGTTCTCCATCGCCATCATCGACATGCTGATGCCGGAGATGGACGGCGAGACCCTGGGCACGCTCATCAAGCAGACCCCGGCACTACTGAACACCCAGTTGGTCATGGTGACCTCGGTCGGCAGGCGGGGTGACGCCACGCGTCTCGAAGAGCTCGGGTTCTCGGCCTATCTGACAAAACCCGTCAAGCGTGTGCACCTCAAGGCCTGTCTTGAAACCTTGAAGGGCATCAAGCCCTCATCTGATCAGGAGCAGGTAGGGCTGGTGACGCGCCATACCCTGACCGAGGACCAGAAGCGACGGGTGCGTATCCTCCTGGCCGAGGATAACGCCACCAACCAGATCCTTGCACTCAAGATACTGGAAAAATTGGGGTACCACGCCGAGGCCGTGAGCAACGGCCAGGCCGCTATCCAGGCCCTGCAAACCACCCGGTACGACCTGGTGTTCATGGATGTCCAGATGCCGATCATGGATGGAATGACTGCCACCCGCCTCATCCGCGATGGATCGAACGGGGTCCTCAACCCCAGAATTCCGATCATCGCCATGACCGCGCATGCCCTGACCGGTGATCGTGAGAAATTCATAGGCGTCGGCATGGACGATTATATTTCAAAACCGATTGTGGCCGCCGAACTTGCCCGAGTGCTCTCACGCTGGGTCTCCGTGCCGCTGCTGCCGGAGAATGCTCCTATCCAGCGCGAACCCGTCACCTTCAACCATGACGCTCTGGCCGAGAACCTGGACGGCGATGAGATCCAGATCCGCGAGGTTGTCCAGGTCTTTCTGGATGACGCCCCCCGCCAGATCGCCAACCTGGAACAGTTTGTGGCCGCCGCGGATGCAGCCAAAGTCAGAAGTCAGGCCCACACCTTGAAAGGGGCCGCGGGCAATATCGGGGCCGAGCTACTCCAGGCCGCGGCCTATGCACTGGAAAAGGCCGGCCAGGCCGGCGACCAGGCACAGTTCGCGGACCTGCTCGCGGGTATCAAGCAGGATTTTGAGGCATTCCGGCAGGCATTTGCGCGCTACACCGCCTGAGGTCTTCACGTCCCCCTATGCACGCCCCATCAGGGTTGCGTATCTTCCCCGGGCTGGCCTTGATTACCATTGCCCTGTATTATATAGCTATACTACGATAAAATTTCTGCGGAGGACCTTATGACGACGAAAGAAGGAAGGTTCAAGGCCCGGGACGGGCTCTCGCTTTATTGGAAGGCATTCATCCCGGATAGCGCACCCAAGGCCCTCTTGCACATCATGCACGGCTATGCCGAGCATATCGACCGCTACAAGAACGTGATCGACGAGCTTGTGCCCTCCGGCTATGCCGTGGCCGGCACCGACCATCGCGGACACGGCCGCAGCGAAGGCAAACGCTGCCATGTGAAGAGCTTCGATGAATTCATCGCCGACGAAAAGCAGTTCGCGGACGAGATCGTCAAACCTATGTTCCCGGGCATCCCCTATTTTGTGCTGGGTCACTCCATGGGCAGCATCATCGCCATGAACTACGCCGAGCAGTATCCCCACATGCGGGCCCTCGTGCTCTCGGGCACCGGCGCCGGTTCGGGACCGGCCGTCCCCAAGGTCCTGCAGCTCCTTACGCGACTCCTGTCGCATCTCGTCCCGGGTGTACACGTCAAGTCGCCACTACCGGCAGATTTCATCTCGCACGACCCCGAGGTCGTCAAGGCCTATGTGGCCGACCCCTTGGTCTACGACGTCATCACCCCGCGCCTGGGCGAGCAGCTCCAGACCTACAATGCGAGAGGTTACCGCAACGCAAACCGGCTCGTCATGCCCACGTTGATCCAGTACGGCAGCGAGGATACGTCCTTTAAAGGCCAGAACGATCTCTTCCAGGCCGTGGGTGCATCCGACAAGACCATCAAGGTTTACGAAGGCTGTCGGCATGAAGTGTATAACGAGCTCCCTGAGGCCCGGGCGCGGGTATTGAGCGACCTCCACGCCTGGCTCGACAAGCATCTGTAAAAAAGGCCCCTGATCCGGCGCATGCGCCGGATCAGGGGCCTTTTGAGGCTTGTTGACAACCAGGCTAATAGCGGTAATGTTCCGCCTTATAGGGACCGTTGATCTTTACGCCGATATAGTCGGCCTGTTTCTTGGTCAGCT
>JAKQBR010000008.1 GCA_029574005.1 Deltaproteobacteria bacterium
CTGCACCGACCTCAGATCGGCGCCACCTGCTCTCCGGTGGCGCCGATCTGAGGTCGGTGCAGATGATGCTGGGCCACGCCGATATTTCGACCACCCAGATCTACACGCATATCACCTCGCAGCGCTTGAAGGATATCCACACGCGCTTCCACCCGCGGGGTTAGCCATGGAAGTCATCACTACCCACATCCAGGCCGACTTCGACTCCACGGCCTCCATGCTGGCAGCCAAGCTACTTCACCCCGAGGCCGTCCTGGTCTTTCCCGGCTCACAGGAAAAGGGTGTGCGCGACTACCTGATGACGGCGCCCAAGAGCGTCGTGGCCGACATGGTCAAGCTCAAACACATCGATCTGGACGCCGTGGATCGTCTGATCATCGTGGACACGCGCCAGGTCTCGCGCATCGGGCCGTTTGCGGATATCCTCGGGCGGGACAACCTGGAGATCGTGATCTACGACCACCATCCGCCCTCACCGGACGATATCAAGGGCCACCAGGAGTACTGCCGCGAGCTGGGGTCCAATGTCGCGCTCATGGTGGAGATCCTCTCCTCCCGCGGACTCAGCCCTGCTCCGCCTGTGGCCACGCTCATGGCCATGGGCATCTACGAGGATACCGGCAGCCTGCTCTTCCCCTCCACCACGCCCGAGGACTGCCAGTCCCTGGCCAAACTCCTGGCCTGGGGCGCCGACCTTAACACGGTGGCGCGCATGGTCTCGCGCGAGCTGAGCCCGGAACAGGTCGATGTCCTGGACCAGCTCATCAAGAACGGCCGCAGTCTCCAGATCCACGGCATCAATATCCTGTTCACGCGCTCGGTGTCGAGCGCCTATGTGGAAGACTTTGCCATGCTGGTGCACAAACTGAGGACCATGTTCGTGACGGACGCCATGTTCGCCCTGGGCCAGATGGGCGAGCGCATTTACCTGGTGGCGCGTAGCGCCCTGCCCCAGGTCAATGCCGCTGACGTGGCAGCCTTTTTCGGCGGCGGAGGACATGCCTCGGCGGCGGCCGCCTCGATCAAGGACATGACCCTGGACCAGTCCGAGCATGCCCTCATCAAGTATGTCAAGCAGGAGGTCAAACCGCGCCTGAGGGCACGCGATATCATGACCTTTCCGGTCAAGGGGGTGCGGCTCGACGCCACCATCGACGAAACCAGCGACACCCTCAACAAGTACAACATCAATGCCGTGATCGTGAAATCCAAAGACGAGCGCCTGATGGGTTATGTCACCCGCCAGATCGTCACCCGCGCCCAGGGGCACAACCTCGGCGCATCCAAGGTCAAGGACTATATGGTGCGCGACATCAAGACCGTGAAGCCGGACGCCACCATGGGAGAGATCCGCAACCTGATCATCGACGGCAACCAGCGGCTGCTGCCGGTCATGGAAGATCGCAAGGTGGCAGGCGTCATCACCCGCACCGACCTTATGCGCGCCATGCACGCCAAGATGGAGAAGATCGAGGGGATCTCCCGCGGTACACCGGGCAAGAAGACCGTGCAGAGCCTCCTGGAAGAGCGGCTTCCGCAAGGCATCTACGAGCTCCTGATCAGCGCCGGCGAACTGGCGGCCTCCCTGAACTTCAATATCTTCCTGGTGGGCGGCATCGTGCGGGACATGCTCCTGCGCATCGAAAACCTGGACGTGGACCTGGTGGTGGAGGGCGACGGCATCACCTTTGCCAAGGAGTTTGCCCGTCGCACCGGCTCACGCCTGGCCTCGCACGACAAGTACAAGACCGCGGTGGTGAGCCTGCCCGACGGCACGCATATCGACGTGGCCACGGCGCGCCTTGAATACTACAAGATCCCGGGCGGCTTCCCCGTGGTGGAGGAGTCCACCCTCAAGCTTGACCTCTATCGCCGTGACTTCACCATCAACACCATGGCCGTGGCCTTAAACCCGCCGCGCTTCGGCGAGCTGATCGATTTCTTCGGGGCCCAGCGCGACATCAAGGAAAAACGCATCCGGGTGCTGCACTCGCTGAGCTTCGTGGAAGACCCGTCGCGGATCTTAAGGGCCGTCCGCTTCGAGAAGCGCTATGGCTTTACCCTGGGCAAGCAGACCCTCTCGCTGGTGCACTCGGCCGTGAACGCGGGTTTCCTGCGGGGAATCCCGGGCAAGCGCATCTTCCACGAGATCCGTCAGATCCTCTCTGAAGAAGACCCGGTGGCCTGCATGGAGCGGCTCAAGGAGCTGGGCGTGCTGGAGGCCATCCACCCGGCCCTGATCTTCAATCCACAGGCCGCGGAGAGCTTCCAGAAGGCCAAGAAGACCATCTCCTGGTTCAATCTCTTGTATACCCACGAGACCATCCGTCCTTGGTTCATCTATCTGCTGGCCCTGACCGATCAGATGAAGCCCAAGGCCATCATCGCCATTGCCGAGAGCCTGGGTTTCTCCGGCGCCGATGCGCGGGAGATCCTGGCCTCCAAGCATGCCGTCCTCGAAATCTTCCGGCGTTTCAACACCGAGCGTGAAAACACGCCGGCCTGGATGGTGGGGGTCCTGGAGAACGCCTCGCTGGAGGAGATCCTTTTCGCCATGTCCAAGACCTCAAGTGCTGACATGCAGGAGATGATCTCCACCTACATCACCACCTGGCGGCACTACAAACCGCCCGTGGCCGGCAAGGACCTGATCGCCATCGGATTCTCCCAGGACAAGTACCTGGGCGCCTGTCTCAAAACCATCCGCGACAAGGGTTTGAACGGCGAGATCAAGGACTATTCCGAGGCCATGGCCCTAGCCAGGACCATGCTGCCCTAAGAAGCCACCCCGTCGGAAAACCCGAGGCTCAGCGTGAGCGCTTCAAAGGTGTTGACGAATGAAAATCTCTCTAGTACAAGCTCCAACTGTGGGGATGTAGCTCAGCGGGAGAGCATCGCGTTCGCAACGCGGGGGTCGAGGGTTCAAATCCCTTCATCTCCACCACTTCTGAATTATTCTCCGATGATCTTGACCAAGACGCGCTTCTTGCGGCGGCCGTCGAACTCGCCGTAGAAGATCTGCTCCCAGGGGCCAAAGTCCAGTTTTCCGCCGGTGACGGCCACTACCACCTCGCGGCCCATGACCTGGCGCTTCAGGTGCGCGTCGCCGTTGTCCTCGCCGGTGCGGTTGTGGCGGTAGAACGTGGTGGGATCGTGCGGGGCCAGGCGCTCCAGCCAGTCTTTGTAATCCTGGTGCAGACCGGACTCGTCATCGTTGATGAAGACCGAGGCCGTGATGTGCATGGCGTTTACCAGGCACAGGCCCTCCCTGATCCCGCTCTCGCGCACGCACCCCTCAACCTGGGGCGTGATGTTGATGAACTCCATGCGGCCGGATGTATTGAACCACAGCTCCTTGCGGTATGATTTCATGACCACCTCCTCGTATGCGCACCATACTATGAACCGCCGGCCATTGACGCAACTGAAAAAAAAACAAATTGACCTGCCTATCAAAATGCCTGATAATGCCATGCTATTCATTGCAGGATCAGCGTATAAGGAGCTTGAGACGATATGAGCAAATTGAAAAAGATCTGGCTGGATGGAAAACTGGTCAATTGGAAAGACGCCAACGTGCATATCCTCACACATAGTCTGCACTATGGCCTGGCGGCCTTCGAAGGCGAGCGGTGCTATAAATGTCAGGACGGCAAATCCGCCATCTTCAGGCATAAGGAGCACACCCAGAGGCTGTTCGACTCGGCCAAGATCTACCTGATGAAGATCCCCTACACCCAGAAGCAGATCATGGACGCTGCCAAGGCCACGCTCAAGGCCAACGACCTGCGCGAGGGCTATATCCGGCCCATCGTCTTCATCGGCGACGGGGTCATGGGCGTGCACCCCAAGAACAACCCCATCCGCGTGGCCATCATCTGCTGGGAATGGGGCGCCTATCTCGGCGACGACGGTCTGACCAAAGGCATCCGGGTCAAGACGTCCTCATTCACCCGGCACCATTCCAATAACATGATGACCAAGGCCAAGGTCAGCGGCAATTACGTGAACTCCATCCTGGCCAAGCTCGAAGCCACGCGCGACGGGTATGATGAGGCCCTGCTGCTCGACCCGCAGGGGTATGTGGCCGAGGGCAGCGGCGAGAATATCTTCTACGTCAAGAACAAGGTCCTGTACACCCCGCCCTTGACCACGGTGCTGCCGGGCATCACCCGCGCCACCATCATGCAGCTGGCCGGAGACATGGGATTCACCGTCAAGGAAGAGCTCTTCACGCGCGACCAGCTCTATATCGCCGACGAGGTCTTCTTCACCGGCACGGCCGCCGAGATAACGCCGGCGCGTGAAATCGACGAGCGCACCATCGGCGAGGGCAAACCCGGCCCCATCACCAAGAAGCTCCAGAAGGCCTACTTCGACGTGGTCAAGGGGTGCAACAACACGTACAAGGACTGGCTCGATTACGTGAAGTTCTAGAAGGACGCCAAACAGGGCAAGCCCCCCTGACGCCAGGGGGGCCTGTCCTGCTTTATCGATTACCCCGCTGCTGCCGCAGGTATTGTGCAAACGGCCTCATATCCAGCCGTACCCAGGTATCCCCCACCCCATGATCCCAGTCGCCGTAGTACCCGAACAAGGCCGCGACCACCCGGTTGGTGTTGTCGATGGCGGCATGGTGTCCGCACACCGGACCGCCGATGGCATAGCGCCTGCGGGTATCGAGCCCGCGGTTGGGATTGAGAAAATCGATCAGTTCCACGGCCTTATCAAAGGTGATCGATCCATGCTCCTGGGCAATCCGGTCGCGCAGCAGCCAGTAGCGCTGAATTGAACTGTCCAGCTCGGTGCCCGCGCCGTTGATCGCCATCAGAGGGGTGAACGAGGTGAAGACCATGCGCGGGATGATGTAGTGGTTGGTGGCCAGAACCACGTCGGACCAGGACTCTGCCTGTTCGGGAAAATAGAGCAGGTAGCTCAGGGTACCGGGGTATCCGAGGCTGGCGTCTTCGAAGCCGGCCGGGTATTCCCAGGCCTGGTTGCGGAACATGAGGCCTCTCTCCGGCAGGGGCTCTGGTTCGAGCTTGTCGATCCAGGGATCGAAGAGCCATTCATTCAGCCCGGGCATGACATCCGGACCGGAAAAATCAGGCGTGCTGCGTCCCTCCTCGATGACCACGCCGTGGGTGTAGTGGACGCTGGCCTGGTCATCGGCGATAATGTAGAGCCATGACACGCCGCGGTCCTGATTTTTCATACGGGCCACGGCCTCATCGAGCGTGGCGCAGTGCTGCACGATATCGCGCAGGACCATCAGCGCACCCAGGCCAGGGGTGGGGCGCGTGCAGGCGCCCAGGACCACATCCACCCCCATGGAGAGCCCCTGGCTGTTCAAGAGCGTGGGGTGGCCAACGAAACCCGGCGCGGTCACGGCCACGAAGGGGTGGCCTTCCTCGGGCAGGTATACGGCCAGGCAGGCGTAGTCCTGGTACATGTCGCCGGTGGAGAACATGAAGTCCCGGCCATGATAGACCGCACCCTCAGGCGTGGCATTGCCTGAGACCACGAACTCGTTGCACCCCATCACGAAGGGATCGGCCAGGGGGAAGCAGACTTTGCCTTCTTCAATCTGGATGGAATTCTCCAGCTGTTCGAGCTCGGAGGTCTTGTTCTCGCCGGTGAGCTTGGCCTTATAGGGGTCCAGCAGCTCGGTCAAGGCCTGCATGCCCGGCAGCACCCCCGTGAACAGGATGGAGTAGATGGCGTCGAATCCTTCATTCAAGAGCATGACATTCTCGGCGCTGACAGCATAACCCTGGGCCCGGGCCCCGGCGGCGACCCCTTCCATCTCAGCTTCGAGATAATCCGGGATGGAGCCTCGGGCGCCTTCGCACAGCGTGCGGACCGCGCTTTCCAGGAAATCGAACAGCAACGGGAAATATGAGCGCTTGATGCCCAGCATCTCCTCGGGAACGGTAAAGATGTATTCGTTGACCATACGCCAGGTCTCGGCCGGCTTGAGCGCGCCCATCTGGTAGCCCATGCAGTAGGAAGACCCCCTCAGCACCAGGCATTCCTTGGGAAGGGGGCCGACATGCTCTCCGGCGGCATTGGTGCCTTCAGTGAACTGCTGGCCGAAGCGGGCCAGATAGCCGGTATATTCCTCGCCGCTCATGGGGTCGCGGCAGGTGGCGGTCTTGACGATGGTCAGCCCCTGCGAGGACAGGACGTCCTCCAGGTACAGGCTTTCCGTGCCTGCGGACGATCCATCGGCCCCGCCGGAAGAGCTCCGTACGTCCGTGGACGTCCGGTCGGGACCCCCGCCGCCGGATGAGGAACAGCCATATACCCCGAGCAACAGCCATGCCGTCGTAAAGATGACGGTCCTGAACGGATGCATACCTCCCTCCCCCCTCATGGAGATGAGAAATTAATCAGCATAAAAGAAGATAGTATGTTCCGACCGCAAGTCAAGTTTCGTGCGCCCATATCGCTGCCTCGCGGTTGCTCACAAAAGACGAGACAGTCTGAACAAACGCGTGGGGCCCTGACGGCAAATCATCAAGCATGAAGATAAGAACGTCTCGATGTTCGGCTATCTTGGCTTGACGGGTTCAATCACGCGGCCGTTTATTTCCAGATCCATCTTCAAGCGTTTGAGTGCCTCCCTGGTCTCGCCGGCATTATTGAATGGGCCGGCGATAACACGGTGGCTCTCGAGTGTTGTCGCTACCCTGGCCGGGATGGGCGGTCCCTGGTGGTTGATAAGGGCGGCCATCCGCATGGCGTCAATCTTCTCAGGCATGCTGGCGGCCAGGATATACCACGCGTCCGGTTTCATCTCCGGGGGCTCCGGGCTGCCATAGAGTTTGTCCGGGTGTCTGATCTCTATTGTCGGTGTTGACCATTGCCCCTGTCGGTACTCGAATATGGGCACAGGGATACCCCGGGCCTCGGCGAGGGCCTGCTTGATCCTGTTCCAGTCCAGCAAGCGACCCGATTTCTTTTCAATGCCGCGCAATTTTGCATACAACCTCTCGAGCTCAACGGCGTCAGACCCATCGGGAGGGGTATGGACTTCCAGGTACACTATTTCATTGCGTTCACCTACGAGATAGGGCTGGTTGACGATGCGTACCGGAGTGCCGACCGGGGTGTTCTCGTACACCTCTCGGATATCTTCGGGATAGAGTCGTATGCAGCCATTGGTTGCCATAAGTCCGATGCTGTATGGTTTGTTGGTGCCATGGATCAAATACGACGATTTGCTGAGATACAGAGCGTATTCACCCAGGGGGTTGAGCGGACCCGGCGGTACTTCGGCGGGCAGGGGATCGCCTTTCTTCCGATAATCCTCAGCGATTGAGGCGGGGACATACCAGGTCGGCCGGGTTACCTTACGTTCCACGGACATCTGGCCGGTGGGGGTAGGGCGCTCCGTGGTGCCGACACCGACGGGGTAGGTCAATACTACCGGCGTATCACCCTCCTCTCTGTATTGAAAGAGCCTCATGGCGGCCAGGTTGATCACGATGCCTTTTCTCGGAGCGTCCGGCAAGATGAAGCGCAGTGGCAGCGTGATACGCTTCCCGGCCTTGGGCACCCACACATCCACCCCTGGATTGGCCGCGCTGAGCTCGTTTATCCCAAGGCTGAAGTGCCGTGCGATATCCGGCAGGGTATCCCCTTTTTTAAGCCTGACGACCGCCAATCGGCCTATGATATCAGAATCTTGCACAATAGAAAATCTTTTGCGCTCCAGGATGCTCTCGGGATGGATGGGATAGGGTCCGGACTTTTCGCGGATACTGTTCATCGCGGCGCAGCCATGGAGCGTAAGGATGGCGGCACAGAGAACGATCAGGCAGAACCGATAGGATAAGGGTAGGTCAGTGTTTCGGCGCATGGGTTGAATAAGATACCTTCCTTCATGGGGGAATTTTAATGAACCTTTAAGCACGGGATCGTATCGTTGTGCAAGACTCAATTCATTGTGGGGCGCAATCACACGCTGCAACGCGGTTTACTACGGCCTGATCTCAACGACTGTACCATTCGGCACCAACTTATCGATCTCCTCGATCTCTTCGTCGGTAACGGCAATGCACCCATTGGTCCAGTCGACCGCCGTGTGCAGTTCTCCAATCCAGGAATACCCGTTCTTCATGCCGTGGATCATGATATTCCCGCCCAGAGAAACGCCGAGTTCTTTTGCGCACCGTCTGTCTTTCTCGTTCGGATAGGAGACATGGAGAGACAGGTGATAGCGGCTGTCCCTATTTCTCGAGTCGATGATGTAGATGCCTTCCGGGGTTTTATTATCGCCCTGTCGTTCTTTGGGGCCGTTCGGGTTGCCTCCCAAGGCTATCTTGTAGGTCTTGAGCACCGTGCCGCCCGCGAATAACGTCATCTTTCGTTTACTCTTTTCAATCAGGATCTTATCAGCCGGTACCTTGAGGATTTCGAGGACCTTCTGTTCAAGCGCCGCAATCATTTTGCGCAGGGTGGAGATTTCGGCGTCCTTGCTTTTGATCTCTTGCTGGAGAGTCTCGATCTGCGTCTGTTGGGTGGTGCTCCGCATTTCATTGGCGATGACGGTGTTGATATGAAGTATCATCAACTCACCGTACTGCCTGTACTCGCTTTCTGGGTAATTCCTGGTCAGTTTCTGTAAACAGGCCAAAGATTTCTGATAGTCCCGGTGCTTATTCATCGGATACGCATGGATCACGGCCATCTCGAACAGCGCCCGGTCTCCCACCGCCGGATACTTTACCATGATCCGCTCATAGGTACGCAGCGCAGCCGCGTAGTTTCCCTCGTTGAAGAAAACAGTCGCCTCTTTGAAGGTTGATCTGGCCTGAGACCCCTCAAACAAATGACTGCACCCGCTGATAAGAAAGGCTGTTAATACAACGCAGATAAGGCAGGAAGAAAAATTGTTATCAGACCCTGTTTCTCGTTTACCCATATATCCCTTCACGATCGCGGAACGACGCTGATTTCCGTTACTGCCATGTCCGCGAACCGTACCATATTCTCAGCCGGTTTTCTGCAATTTTTTGAACACATACCTCCAGGCGGCCGCATGGCCCCGTCCTGAGAAAAGCGGTCTAGGCCAACGACCCCATTGGTCCTATTGTCTTCGGTCGATATCGGCGATGGCATAAGTATTTTGGGGTTGAAGATGGAAGACCGTTTGCTGCATCTCCCACCTGATTCCGCACCTGTTGGCAAGGATGATCGTAACATCGATAGGGTCAAAGAGCCTGATTGCCGAGAGGTCTGCGGGGTGGTGGCAGGATAGTGGTGCCGGAGGCGGGAATCGAACCCGCACGGGACTGAGTCCCTTCGGATTTTGAGTCCGACGCGTCTGCCAGTTCCACCACTCCGGCGCTTGTTGCCCTCTTAGCAAAGCTCATCGTGTTTTGCAACGCCAAAACCGGCCGCTGGCCGCCCTTGAGCTGGAGAGCTGTTCAACACCGCTTTTTAAAATGCCGATGCGCCGGCCAACATGCTTTCTTGACAAAACCCCTGGTTCAAGACATGATCGGTAGAAAAATGTCCCCACAAATTTGACAGGGAGAATGGCATGGCGGACGAAAGCACGTTGGTTCACAGTTTTCAGAAGAACGCTCTGGAAGAGGTCAGGGTCTCGATCAGCACCTATAAGGGGAAGAAATACCTGGATATCCGGGTATACTACCAGGGCGACGACGGTGAATACAAGCCCTCGAAAAAAGGGGTGGCCCTTTCCCCTGAACTGCTGCCCGAACTGGAAACGGCGCTCGCCAAACTGAAGACCCATCTGGAATAGCTGCAAGTAGATTGTGCAAAACGCATGTCTTCCCGTGCCTGGCGGACGCCCTGCTTGAGAAAATGAGGTCGTACCCGTTAAGGGAATACGGATACGGTCGATGAGTATAGTACAACGAAGATCCTCCACGCGGGATCTTCTCAATAGCGGCGGCCAGGCACCCAGCAATGGATCAACCTGGCTGTTCTTTTTTTAAGTGTAGGCCGTCATGGGCTTGCCTCGATGCCCTCGTTTCTCCCCTGGGCCTTATACCCCCGTTCGTCAGCTCATGATTTCCGGTGCATAGCCTGCCGGGAGGGCCGAGAAGGCAAGGACCGGCGGGAGGAGCGAACCTAAAGTTATTGACAAAAAGAGACGACTTAAGTAGAAGAGGTCTCCGTGGCGGAGTAGCTCAGTTGGTGAGAGCATGCGGCTCATATCCGCAGAGTCGGGGGTTCAAGTCCCTCCTCCGCTACCACGTCCGGATCAGACCTCATTGTCAGCTGTATAGAGGGGGATTTTCTTCT
>JAKQBR010000208.1 GCA_029574005.1 Deltaproteobacteria bacterium
CAATCTGGGAATAGGGGTTGTAGAAACCCTGGCAGACAAAAAGCCCCTGGCTGCTGATGACCCGGCAGACCTGCCGGGGGTGAGCGCCGTCGACCTTGTCAACGGCACCGGCGAACGCCCAGGGATGGCCGTTCAAGAGCGGCGTTTCCTTCTTCGGCTGTAGGTGGACGATTATCATGGGCAGGCTTTAGCATAGTTTCTTTGAGAAAAGAAGCTCAAGTGTGCGTCACCCGTTCGATCAGGTCGCAGAGTTCCGATTGATCATCAAAGCCGAACCGGGGGATGGGAACCTCCAGCCGCTTATCGCTCACCAGGGCGATGTAATCCGGGCTAGGATGCTCAATGCACAGCGGGGTCTCGTAGACCTGGCTGTTGAAGACCTCGATCTTGCGGAATGGTCCGGACTTGAATCCTTCCACCAGCACGATATCCACACCCTTGGCCGCCATGCCCACCAGGTATTCCACATCGGGCGGCTTGTTCTCGTACATGAACAGGCTGTCGTCAGAGAACATCATGACCCTGTCAGCGCCGCGGCGGGCGAACCGGAAGGTGTCCTTGCCCTCCTTGTCAGGCACCTGCATGTGGATGCCGTGCTTGACCACGGTGATGATCCTGCCACGACGTTTGAGCTCGGTGATGACGCGCTCGATGACCGTGGTTTTACCGCTCAGGGAGCCGCGACCGACAAAGGAGACGACCTTGGTATGCATGCGCTGTCTATATTTACTTGAGGTCCGAAATGCAACCATAATCCGTATATTCCGGTGGTGAACGGCATTGACTATTGCCGGCATCTATGTATTTAAATACGGACATTATGAAGAAGATCCTGGTGATTGAGGACGACACCCGCCTGCAGAAACTCTTGACGGACGAACTTACCGACGAAGGTTATGAGATCACGCTGGCCGGTGACGGCAAAGAGGCCTTGAGCCTGATCAAGGGAGACGATGTCCTGCCGGACCTCATCATCCTCGATCTCAGGATGCCCAGGATGGATGGTATGGAAACCATGGGACACATGCTCAAAGCGCGGGTGAACGTGCCGATCATCATCCATACGGCCTATGCCAGCTACAAGGAGGATCCCCTGGCCCTGGCCGCCGATGCCTATGTGATCAAGTCGCACGATCTTACCGAGCTCAAGAACACGATCCACGAACTGCTGGGTGACCGATGAGCCTCAGCGACCATGTCGATGTCATCATCCTGGCCGGAGGGCGCGGTGAGCGCCTCCATCCCCTGACCAAGGACCGCGCCAAGCCGGCCGTTCCCTTCGGCGGCATGTACCGCATCATCGATTTCACCCTCTCCAATTGCGTGAACTCAGGCCTGAAGCGCATCTACGTCCTGTCCCAGTACAAGTCGCTCTCGCTCAACCGTCACATCCAGAACGGCTGGTTGCCGTTCTTTTCCACGCCCATGGGGGAATTCGTCTACAACATCCCGGCCCAGCAGCGCGTGGGGGATGCCTGGTACGAAGGCACGGCCGACGCCGTGTTCCAGAACATCTACACCCTGCAGCAGGACAGGAAGCAATATACCCTGATCCTCTCGGGCGATCATATCTACCAGATGGATTACCGGGAGATGATCAAATTCCATGAGGAAAAAGGCGCGGACCTCACCGTGGGCGTCGTGCCCATGCCGGTGGAAACCGCGGACCAGTTCGGGGTCGTCAAGGCCCGGCGCAACCTGGAGATTGAACAGTTCCAGGAAAAGCCCAAGAAAAATCCTTTTACCATGCCGCGCGACCCTTCGCGGGTCTTGGTATCCATGGGCATCTATGTCTTCGACACCAAGGTTCTGATGAAGCAGCTCGTGGAGGACGCCAAAATCAAGAACAGCGCGCACGATTTCGGCAAGGACATCATCCCGCGCATGATCAAGAATTCGCGCGTCTTCGTCTACCCATTCCAGGGTCTCCAGGGCGACAATCCCTACTGGCGCGACATCGGCACGCTGGACGCCTACTTCGAGGCCAACATGGACCTCGTGGCGGTGAGCCCCAAGTGCAACCTCTACGACCCGAATTGGCCGATCCATACCGTCTACAGCCCGTATCCCCCCGCCAAGATGGTCTTTGCCGGCGGCAGCGACGGCAAGCGCATCGGCATGGTGCTGGATTCCATTGTCTGCGGCGGGGCCATCGTGTCGGGCGGCCGTGTGGAGCGCTCCATCATCTCGCCCAATGTGCGCGTGAACAGCTACAGCGAGATCACCAATTCCATCCTCATGGAGGGCGTGGAGGTAGGACGCAACTGCAAGATCCGCAACACGATCGTCGATAAATGGGTCAAGCTGCCCCCGCACACCACCGTGGGGTATGACGCCGAAGAGGACCGGCGGCGATTCGACATCTCGCCCGGCGGCATCGTCGTGGTGCCTAGGAATACGCCGTTTGACTGATACTCCCTCCGGTTTCGCCCTGGTCAGCCTCGGCTGCCCCAAGAACCTCATCGATTCCGAGTATATCTGTGAACGCCTGATCGAGGCCGGATATGAACTCAAGTCAGATGCGCGCGATGCGCACATCGTGATCGTGAATACCTGCGCCTTCCTCACCATGGCCGTGGAAGAGTCCATCGAGGCACTCCTGGGGCACCTGGAAGGGGGCAAGACCGTGGTGTGCGCGGGATGCCTGGTCAGCCGCTACGGCCGGGAGCTCCTGGACGAACTGCCCGAGATCCGCCTCTTTGCCGGCCCGGGCAGCTATAAAGACCTCGCACAGGCCCTCTCGGGCACGGACCGCTTCCTCGAACCGCGCTTCGATTCCGTGGTGCGGCGCGCATTCTGCTCCACCGGAGCCAGCGCCTATGTGAAGCTGAGCGAAGGCTGTTCGAATCACTGTCATTACTGTTTGATCCCCTCTCTCCGGGGTGAGCTGATCAGCAAACCATATGAAATTGTCCTGGATGAATGCCGAGCCCTGGCCCGGCAAGGGGTCAAGGAACTGATCCTGGTGGGTCAGGACATCGGCAGCTACGGCCTCGATCGTGGTCTCAGGGGCGGGCTCGCCCACCTGCTGCCTGCCGTGGCCGAGGTCGAGGGCATCGCCTGGGTAAGGCCCATGTACATCCACCCCGCGGCCGTGAGCGGAGACCTGGTCAGGACCTTGGTCGATACCCCGCACATCTGCCGCTCTATCGAGATGCCGATACAGCATGTCTCTGAGCGGGTGTTGAACGCCATGGGCAGACGCGGCGGATCTCAAGCCGTCCTTCAGGCGCTGGACCTCCTCAAAGAGGCCGGGATCTGGATCAGGACCACCCTCATGCTGGGGCATCCCGGCGAGGAAGAGGAGGACTTCCTGGAGCTGGAACACTATGTGGCCCAAGGATACTTCGATTCCCTGGGGGCCTTCACCTATTCGCCCGAACCGGGCACGGCCAGCGCACTGCTTCCCAGGATCGATCCCGAGCAGGCGCAGGCGCGTCTGGAGCACATCATGGCCCTGCAGCAGGAGGTCTCCCGCGCTAAACTGCAGACCTTTGTCGGCCGGCGTCTGCCGGTGCTCCTGGAGGGCTATCACGGCGAGACCGACCTGCTCCTGGCGGGCCGCACAACCTTCCAGGCCCCGGAGGTGGACGGAGAAGTCCTGATCAATGAGGGTGCGGCACCTTTCGGGTCCATTGTCACGGTTGAGATTGAAGACGCATTGGACTATGATCTGCTGGGGAGAATTGTATGAATACAGAAGCCATCATCGCCTTGGGCAAAGAGGTGATTGAGACCGAGATCGAGGGCCTGAGCGGTCTGTCCACCCAGCTGAACGAGACCTTTGCCCGCGCCGTGGAGGCAATCGCCTCGCTCAAAGGCAAGGTGATCCTGACCGGGGTGGGCAAGTCCGGCATCATCGGCCGCAAGATCGCGGCCACCATGGTCAGCTTGGGTGTCCCTGCCATGTTCCTGCACCCCGTTGACGGCATGCACGGGGATCTGGGCGTCATCTCGGCCGATGATATCGCCGTGGTCCTGTCCAACAGCGGCACCACCAAGGAGCTCTCCGACCTGATCCCGGCACTCAAGCGTCTCGGCATCCAGATCATTATGATCACCGGCAACACCGGGGCTCACCTGGCGCAGGAGGCCGATCTCGTGCTCTCCTGCCATGTGGCGCGCGAGGCCTGCAACCTGGGCCTGGCGCCCACGGCCTCCACAACGGCGCAACTGGCCTTGGGCGATGCCCTGGCCGTGGTGGTCTCGCAGCTCAAAGGCTTTGGCCGCGAGGACTTCAAGGCCTTCCACCCGGCCGGAGAACTGGGAAAGCAGCTCATGTGCCGCATCGACCAGATCATGATCTCAGGCGAGCGCCTGCCCTTTGTGGCGCCTGATGACAGTCTGGAGACCGTGCTGACCGAGATGACGGCCAAGAAGCTTGGCATCACGCTGGTGGGTGACCAGGAGAAGATCGTGGGCATCGTGACCGACGGCGATCTCAGGCGCGCGCTCCTCAAGCACAAGGCCGCCGTGCAATCTTTAAGCGCGGTCGAGATCATGACCCCGAACCCCAAGACCATCCCCGGCAACCTGCTGGCCATCGACGCCCTGGATATCATGGAGCGTCACCAGATCACATCGCTCATCGTGCTCGATGAAGCCTCGCAGTCCTTTGTCGGGGTCGTGCACCTGCATGACCTTCTGGGCCGGGGCAACCTGGCGCTCAAAGGCATCTGATGCACGGGAAGGAGGACCTATGCAGAAGGAGTGGCAGGAGGTGCTCGACCGTTTCCGGTACGGGATCTATCTGGTTTCGATCCGGATTGGGGACACCAACAACGCCATGATCGCCTCCTGGGTGACGCAGTGCTCCCATGACCCCCCCCTGGTGGGCGTGGCTATCCGCAACAACCGCCTGAGCTGCGGCCAGATTCAGCAGTCAGGGACATTCTGCATCAGCGTGCTGCCCCGGGAATCGCTGGGGCTCATCAAGCGGTTCAAGATCCCGGACTGGCAGCGCAAATTCGAGGGCCTGCCCTGCCAGCGCACACCTGAAGGGGCGCTCGTGCCGGACGATGTCCTCGGTTGGCTGGACTGCAAGCTGGAACAGGTCATCCCCACTGGTGATCATACCTTGTTTATCGCCCGCGTGGTGGCCGGCGCACTTCTGAACACCGGTGAACCGTTGAGCACGGCCGATTACGATGGCACTTACCGCGGTGCGGCGTGAACAATGACCTCAAACGACACCTCAGTGCTTTGTTGTTTGACAATGCAGGGTAAGTATATTTATTATTAAGTCCATGCCGAGGCGCAGACCCTCCCCAAACCCCCGGGTAAAGGCGCAGAGAGGACTCTTCGAACGCTTCGTGGAAACGGCTGGCCAGGCCATGGGCATGGCCGATCTGGAAGGCAGGATATTCTATGCCAACGCCGCACTGTGCCGGATGCTGGGTGAGGAAAGGTCGATTGATGTCTATCAAAAAGACATCTTCGCCTACTATGATCCCAAAACGGCCGAGCGCCTGCGGCAAGAGATCCTGCCGCTTGTCGAGCGCGAAGGACAGTGGGTCGGCGAATTACTGTTGATCTCCTGCCAGGGATATGCCACCCCCACCATCGAGAACATCTATGTGCTGCGTGATGACTCCGGCAAACCGCTGTGCATCACCAATGTCATTACCGACATCTCCCAGAACAAGCGCATGGAGCAGGAGATCTGCGCGTATCGCGCCCACCTTGAGGACCTGGTCTCAGAGCGAACGGCCGATCTCAAGATGAGCAATGCCCTGCTGCATAAAGAGATTGCCGAGCGCAAGCAGGTGGAGGAAACATTAAAGATCAGCGAGGAGCGTTTCAGGAGGTTGACCGAGAACGCCAAAGATATGATATTCCGCATGAGCCTGCCTGACGGGCGCTATGAGTATGTCAGCCCGGCAGCGATGGAGATCTCGGGGTATGAACCCGCCGATTTCTATCAGAACCCCCTGCTGATTCAAAAGGTGATTCACCACGACTGGACAGATTACTTCGTTCGCGAGTTCGAGAACATCTTTAAAGGTGCGATGTCGCCTGCCTATGAATTCAAGATCGTGCACAAATCCGGTCAGGAACGATGGGTGCACCAGCGCAATGTCATGGTGAAGGATGATGAGGGGCGTCCCCTGGCTATTGAAGGCATCGTCACCGACATCACGGCGCGCAAACAGGCGGAAAGAGCGTTTGCCGAAAGCGAGGCCCGCATCCGCGAGATAATCGAGAACGCGCCGTTCGGCGCACACAGTTATCAGCTTGAGGATGATGGGACGCTGATTTTTCTGGGGGGAAATCCGGCGGCCGACCACATCCTGAACATCAAGCATGCCGCGCTCATCGGCAAGAACATCGAAGGCGCCTTCCCGATGCTGCCACCGGAGATCTCCGATGCGTATCGGGAGGTGGCGCGTACAGGACAGCGCTGGGTGAAAGACGTTGTCCAATACAAGGACCGGATGATCGCCAGCGCATTCGCGGTCTTCGCCTTTCAGACCGGCCCTAACCGCATGACCGCGTTCTTCTATGACATCACCGAACGCAAGCGCATCGAAGAGGAACGGTCGCGCTTGATGGCGATTTTGGAAAGCACGAGTGACCTGGTGGCCACGTCCAGACCGGACGGGTGGCTTACCTCCCTGAATGCGGCCGGGAGGCGCATGCTGGGATGGGAAGGGGATGAAGATATCCGGGGACATAATATCAACGAGGCCCACCCCGCATGGGCCTTGCGGATCGTGCACGAGGAGGGCATCCCTGAGGCGCGCACACATGGGACCTGGCAGGGCGAAACCGCCATCATTGGTCCGGACGGCCGTGAGGTCCCGGTCTCGCAGGTTATCGTGGTTCATTCCGGCGCGGACGGCGAAATCGAGTACATCTCCACTATCATACGCGACATCAGCGAGCGCAAGCGCTCTGAGGAGATCTTGCGCGAGAGCGAGGAGAAGTTCCGGATGATCTTCGAAAGCGCCCCCATGTCAATAGCCATCTCCGACTTGGAGGGACGCTACATCGATGTCAATGAGCAGATGTGTGAAAGGACCCAACTCAGGCGAGAGGCCATCCTTGGCCGCCAATT
>JAKQBR010000021.1 GCA_029574005.1 Deltaproteobacteria bacterium
CTCCAAGATCGCCGACTTCTACGATGAAGAGGTGGATACCGCGGTCGAGGCGTTGACCTCCGCCCTTGAGCCGATGCTCATGGTTTTCCTGGGGACCATCATCGGCGGCGTGGTGGTGGCCATGTACCTGCCGATCTTCAAGATGGCCGGCACGGTCGGGTAACCAAAAAGAACATATCTCAGAGCACACATCGATCCCCCTTGGCGACAAGGGGGATTTTTTTGATCCAAAAACAAGGGGGATCCCATGAGTATCTTCGAGGTCATCATGCTGATCTGTTTCGGCGCTGCCTGGCCGCCGGCCGTGTATAAATCCTACACGTCACGCACGGCCAGGGGCAAGAGCCTCTTCTTCCTCATCATCGTCCTTGCCGGATATGTCTCGGGGATCCTCCACAAGCTCTTCTGTAACCTGGACTGGGTCGTGGTCCTCTACGCCCTCAACGGCGCCATGGTCATGGTCGATATCCTGCTCTACTGCCGCAATGCCGCTTATGACCGCCAGACCCTGCCTGCGGGTTGAAGGTCCTGAAACGAGATCAGATCGAAGCGCTCGCGGATGGCGGGCGCCCCCATATCCAGCAATACCCTGAGCTCTTCGTCCCGCCAGGCATCGCCTCCCAAGCCGGGATGCACGACCAGCTCGGTCGTGCCCGACGATGCCTCCATGATCTTTCCGGCCCCTTCCAGCATCTGGTCACAGGTGAGCACGCCCTTGCCCTTAAGCAGGGCTTGCATGTGGGCCGCCAGATCCGAGGACCAGGGGATGTCGGGCCGCGAGGGCAGGCCGTAGCCGCGCGGACTGAAGCGCATGGCGCGTATCCCGTAGTCCCCCATGCGCTTGAGCATGATGGCGAACACGGCCGGGAACCCATGCACATGGTGGTGCGAATCGATATGGCTGGGCTCAAGCCCCAGGGCCAGAAAGGCCTCGATCTGGCGGCATGTCTCGGCCTCCAGCCGCGCAAGGAAAGGCGCTTGTGCGAAACGCCGCTCGAGTTCATCGCGCGCGTGGCGTTCGATCCCGGGCGAGCTCCAGCCCAGGGGGCCGTCGAGGTTGATGTGGATGCCGGCGCGGACGATCCCGTGGTCCCGCAGTGCCCGGGCCGCCTCGGCAGCGAACGGAGCCGTGGCCATCACCGACGTGTCCGTCACCACCCCGGCCTCGATGCCCTTGATGATCCCGGCATTGATCGGGGGACTCAACCCCAGGTCATCGGCATTGATGATCAATCGTCCGCGTTCATCCATAAACCCGCCCCTGTCATGCCGGTGCGACATCCCCGCTTATGATGGTGCGCCGCCGTCCCTCCACCTCGACCTCCAGGAACCCTTCCGCCGAGAGGCCGAGCATGACGCAGGGCGTCCCGTCTTCAAGCCTGCCCGGCGACCCTGGGCGGGGACCGTGTTCCAGAAAGGCCGCCCGAACCGGTTCGAAACCGTGGTCCCGATACAGGACCAGCCAGCGGTCCAGGCCGGCCACCAGCGTCTGCAGGACATCGTCAAGGGGCAGTGCCCTGAGGCTGACGAGCTTCAGGGAGGTTGCGCTGTCTGTCAGCTCGGCCGGCCACTCGCTCTGGTTGACGTTCACCCCGATCCCCAAGGCGGCCACGCCGCCGCGCGCCTCGCACAGGATGCCGCAGACCTTGCGGCCGAGGATCAGGATATCGTTCGGCCATTTGATCCTGACCTCCACCCCTCCCAGCAGGCCGGCCAGGGTCTCGCGCACCGCCGCCCCGGCCACGAGACACAGGCGCGGGTCCGGGGCGGGCAGCGTGAGCGTCATGTAGATGTTTCCGGTCGGGGGAGAAAACCATCGCCTGCCTTGGCGGCCCCGGCCCTCGGTCTGACTGCGGGCCGTGACCAGGAGGCCCGGCCGAGCGGCATTCAGGGCATAGGTGTTGGTCGAGTCGACCGTGTCGAGCTCGATATGTTCGCGTATCAGCTTGAGCCCCGTAAGATCGATCACGCCCCCAGCAGCGCCAGCGCCTTTTCGAGACGCTCCAGCTTGAATTCCAGCTCGGCCTTGATCTGGCGCTGCTCCTCCACGACCTCGGGGTCGGCCTTTTCCAGGAAACCCTTGTTCGACAGTTTCTTGAGCCTGACCTCCAGATCGGCCTTGACGGTCTTGACCTGTTTGGCAAGACGCTCCTGCTCCTTGGCGATGTCGATCACGCCTTCCAAGGGCACGTAGATCTCCATGTCGGCGGTTACGGCGAACGCGGTCTTGGCGGGCCGCGCCTGACCCTCGGTCATGAAGCTCAGGTCCGTGACCCGCGCAAGGCGCCTCACGTAGTCCATATGTCCCCGCACGATCCGTTCGACCTCCGGGGCTTTCGCTTTCAGGACCACGTTCAATTCCAGTCCGGGAGGGATGTTGGACTCGCCGCGGATACTGCGGATGCCCGAGATGAGCTCGAGCAGGATGTTCATGCCCCGGTCCTCGTCCGGGAAGTTGAGACTCTCATCCGTCCTAGGGTAAGAGGCCACGACGATGGACACACCCTTGGCGCCCGGCAGCAGCTGCCAGATCTCCTCGGTCATGAAGGGGATGATGGGATGCGCCAGTTCGAGGATGTTCTTGAGTACATACCAGAGCACCCAGCGGGTGGTAGGCGCGCTCTCTCCCTCCAGCATGGGCTTGGCCAGCTCGATATACCAGTCGCAGAAGGTATGCCAGGTGAAGTGATAGATGGTCTCGGCCGCGTCGTTGAAGCGGTAGCTGTCCAGGGCGTCCCGGGTGGCGCCGACGGCGCGGTTCAATTCGGTCAGGATCCATTTGTCGGCGATGCCCAGCTTCAGGTCCCGGCGTGCGATCTTGTCCGGATCGAATGCCGGCCCGAGGTTGGCAAGCACGAAACGGCCCGCGTTCCAGATCTTGTTGATGAAGAAGCGGTAGCCCTGCACGCGCTTCTCGCTGATGCGCACGTCCCTGCCCATGGCGGCGAACGCCGTGAGCGCAAAGCGGAAGGCATCCGCGCCGAAGCGCTCCATCTCGATTAAGGGGTCCACGATATTGCCCTTGGACTTGCTCATCTTCTGGCCGTGCTCGTCGCGCACCAGGGCATGCAGGTACACGTCCTTGAAGGGCACCTCGCCCATGAACTTGATGCCCATCATCATCATGCGCGCCACCCAGAAGAACAGGATGTCGAACCCGGTGACGAGCACGCTGGTGGGGTAAAAACGCTTGAGCTCCGGGGTGTCCTCGGGCCAACCCATGGTGGAAAACGGCCACAGGCCGGAAGAGAACCAGGTGTCGAGCACGTCGGTGTCCTGGCGGATCTTTTCGGAGCCGCAGTGGGCGCAGGCTTTGGCCTCGGACGCGCTGACCGTGACCTCGCCGCAGCCCTCGCAGAACCAGGCCGGTATGCGGTGACCCCACCAGATCTGACGCGATATGCACCAGTCGCGGATATTGTTCATCCATTCGTAGTAGGTCTTTTCCCACTGGGGCGGGATGATCCTGGTATCGCCTTCCTTGACCGCCGCGATGGCCTTCTCGGCCAAGGGTTTGGCGGCCACGAACCACTGTTTGGAGAGGTAGGGCTCGATGACCGTCTTGCAGCGGTAGCACTTGCCGACCGGCACCTTGTAGGGGGTCTTGTCCACCAGGAGGCCCTGCTCCTGCAGGTCCTGTTCGAGCTGCTGACGGCACGCGAAGCGGTCCATGCCGGCGTAGGGGCCGGCATGCTTGTTCATGACCCCGGACTCATCGATCACCACGAGGACCTGCAGCCCGTGGCGCAGGCTCATTTCATAGTCGTTCAGGTCGTGCGCGGGCGTGATCTTCACCGCGCCGGTGCCGAACTCCCTGTCCACCACAGCATCGGCCACGATCTTGATCGGTCGGTTCAGGATGGGCAGGATGACCTCCCGGCCGATCATGCCGGCATAGCGCTCATCCTCGGGATTGACCGCCACGGCCGTGTCGCCCAGCATGGTCTCGGGCCTGGTGGTGGCCACCACCACCCCGCCCGAGCCGTCCGCCTTGGGGTAGCGGATGTGCCAGAGGAAGCCGTTTTCGTCCTCGTGCTCGACCTCCAGGTCGGACAGGGCGGAGTGACAGCGCGGACACCAGTTCACGATGTAGTCGCTGCGGTAGATGAGGCCCTCGTTATAGAGCGTGACAAAGACCTTCTTGACGGCCTGGGACAGGCCTTCGTCCATGGTGAAGCGCAGGCGGTCCCAGTCGCAGGAGGCGCCCAGGCGCTTGAGCTGGCCGATGATGATGTTGCCGTGCTTCTCTCGCCAGCGCCAGACCTCGGCGATGAACTCCTCCCGGCCCAGGGCGTGGCGCGAGGTGCCCTTTTCGGCCAAGTGCCGCTCCACCACGTTCTGGGTGGCGATCCCGGCATGGTCCGTGCCCGGCATCCACAGGGTGTTGTAACCGTCCATGCGCTTGTAGCGGGCCAGGATATCCTGGAGCGTATTGTTGAGCGCATGGCCCATGTGCAGGACGCCGGTGATGTTGGGAGGCGGAATGACGATACTGAAAGACGGACGCGTGACGTCTTGGGCGTCGGCGTGAAAGAGCTTCTTTTCCAGCCAGAATTCATACCACTTCTGTTCGATATCCTTCGGATCGTATTCCTTGTCCAGCATGCGTGAAAACTCCTCTCTTGAAAACTCGCCCTGTCATAGCATGGACTGATGTTTTTCTCCAGACGCAAAAAGGCAAGCGCCCATGACCCCGGGAACGCAGGGCATGGGCGCTGGGGCATGAGGGATGTCTGACTTTTTAGTCGAGTCTCTTGAGCTTCTCGATCTCTTCGCGGATGATCTTTTCCACGATGCCGGGCAGGATGTCGCGCGTGGTCTGCGTGATCTCGCGGATGAGGTCGTCCATGACGGGCCGGACGATGCCCTCCAGCAGGGCCGGCACCTCGGCCTTGAGCTCATTGGCCGCGGCCCGCGCCTTGGCCTCCATCTCCCGGCGCAGGGCCGCGGTTACCTCCTGGGCAGGGGCGGCAAGGGGCGCCTCGGCAAAGGACGGGACGGCCGGGACAACCCCCGGGACCATGGCCTCTTCTACGATCGGCGGCACCACCGCTTCTTCCGCGACCGATGGCGCCACCGCCTCTTCCACGACCGGCACGGCCAAGGTCTCTTCTGCAGCCGCAGGGGCCTCGGGCGGTGCTTCGGGCGCTGAAACCTCGGCGGGCGCAACAGGAGGCGCCGCCTCCTCGCGCTCGAAGATCTCGTCCCGTTCCAGCGCCTCTTCCAGCAGATTCCTCCCCTTTTCCGGCAGGGGGACGGAGGCCTTCACGCCGGCCTCGAGCTTGACGTCCTCGAGGGTCTCCTTGAAGAAGGCATCGAAAACCGGCGATACCCCGGACGAGGCGCGCGTCTTCGCCGGCGCGGGGCGCTCTTCCTTGGCTGCAAGTTCCTCGGGGGAGAAGTCGTCCGGGGCCGAGAAATCGGGCAGCTCATCGACGGACTGCTCCGATTCCTTGAGCAGGTTGTCGAATTCGGAGCTTCCCTGCGGGGGGGTGCCTGCGGGTGCGGCCTCTGCCGGCTTCTCGGCCTTGAGGACCGGCATCTCTGGTGGCGTTTCCACCTCGGTATCGGGCGCGGGTCCGGCATCGAGCGCGATTTCATCGTCCAGAGAGATCTCCTTGCCGAGATCGAAACTCTCCGGTTCGCGCAGCGGTGTCTTTTCGATGGCCGCCTGCCCGGCCGCGCGCTTCTTGGTCGGCTCGCCCTCCTCCATCAGATCGGTGAGGTCAATGATTTCGTCATCGTACGTTTCAGCCATATGATCTCCTTCTGTCCGCTGAGATAGGGCCTCAATTCTTCATGATCGGCTGACCGGTAGATTCCATCACGCTTTTCCACAGCGGCCCGTGGGTATCGATCTTCTTGCGCTCGCCCACGCTCAAGGCGATGGGGATGTGCACGAAGCGGTTGTCCCAGACCCCGATCAGCATATCGGTCTTGCCTGACATGCCGGCATGCACCGCCATCTGCGCCAGCATGCCGCAGAAGATGGAATCGGACGCATCCGCCTCAACGCTGCGGATGACATAGCTGGGATCGATGTATTTCAGATTGATCTCCATGGTTTTGGCCTTGAAATACTCCTGGATGGCATCCTTTAAAAAGATGCCGATATCGCCGCGCTTGATATTTCCCGATGCATCCTTCTGCGCCAGCTTGTCATCGAAGAAGCGCATGCCCGCGCCCTCTGCCACCACGACAACCGCATGCCCCCTGGCCTTCAGGCGTTGTTCCAGGCAGGCCAGGAACCCCTTCTCGCCCTCAAGGTCGAAGTCCACCTCCGGCACCAGCACGAAATTGGCGTCGCCCTGCGCTAAGGCGGCATTGGCGGCGATGAACCCGGAGTCGCGGCCCATGAGCTTGACCAGGCCGATGCCGAAAGGCGCCCCGGTGGCCTCGTTATGGGCGCACTGGATCACCTTCTTGGCCTCCTTCACGGCTGTGTCGAAACCGAAGGTCTTGGAGACATAGTTGATGTCGTTGTCGATGGTCTTGGGGATGCCGATCACGGCGCACTTGTAGCTGCGGGACATGATCTCTTGCGCCACGGCCGAGGCGGCCTTCAAGGTGCCGTCGCCGCCGATGAAGAACATGATATTGAGGTTCAACCGCTCGATGGCGTCCACGATCTCCATGATGTCCTGCGCGCCGCGGGACGACCCCAGGATGCTGCCGCCGATCTCGTGGATGCCCGCCACGGACTGCGGGGTGAGATCATGAAGCGGGTGGCCGTACGACGGGATGAACCCTTGCAGGCCGTAGGGGATGCCAGAGATGTTCTTGACGCCGTACATGTAGTAGAGCTGAAGCACGATGCCGCGGATGACGTTGTTGATCCCCGGGCACAGGCCGCCGCAGGTCACGATGCCGGCCTTGGTCTTGGACGGGTCGAAGAAGATTTTGGTGCGCGGACCGGCGATCTCGAGCGTGGCCGGCTTCACGCCGTCGGCCATGCATCGCTCGATATAGGCCAGGGTGTCATTGATCAGGACACGCTGGCCGTCTTCCACGAAAAAGGTGCCCTTGACCGGGGAATCGATGCGCGCCGTACCCAGCGATCGGATAGCCGTATCGATATCGCCTTCTCGGTGATTCATCGAGAACCCGGGTTCCATCGCACCTCCCTGTTTTTCCTTACCATCGGATATGCGCCGGCGAATCTTGATGAAACATACGGATTCAGCGCCTTTCTAATGTGGAGTGTATATGGTATAGATCCGGAACGGTCAAGCAGAATGCGCGGGTCGATCGGGGGGGGGCAGGCATGTACGATCTCTTTATCATCGGCGCCGGTCCGGGCGGGTACAGCGCGGCTGTCCTGGCGGCTAAAAAGGGTCTCAGGGTCGGCATCGCCGAGAAGCAGGCGCTGGGCGGCGTCTGCACCAACCGCGGCTGCATCCCGGCCAAGGCCTATATCGAAAGCATCAATCTCTACAAGCGCATCAGGAACGCCTCGCGTTTCGGCATCGAGGTCGGACAACCCGCAATCAGTCTGGCGGCCCTGGCCAAACGCAAGGAGCGCATTGTTTCACGTCTGGTCAAAGGCATCGAACTGCTGCTCAAAAACAGTGCCGTCGATTTGTATCCGGCCACGGCCGAGATTGTTTCCCCCCATACGATTCGCGTCGGCGGCACAACCATTGAGACCGCCAACCTGCTCATTGCCACCGGATCGATCCCCAGACCGCTGCCATTCCCGGCGCCTAAGCTCTGGACCAGCGACGATGTCTTTGCGCTTGAAAAAGCGCCTGCCTCGCTGATCATTATCGGCGGCGGCGTCATCGGCTGCGAGATGGCCCATATCTTTTCCAGCCTGGGCGCCAAGGTCACGGTCATCGAGGCCCTCGACCGCGTCCTGGCGAGCGAAGATCGCGAGGCCTCCTCCGCCTTGGTCAAGATCATGCGGGAGGTGGACTTCATCACCGGCGCGCGCGTTTGTGCCATCGACGGCGCAGGCCCCCATCGCGTGAGCGTCGAGGCCCCTGACGGCGCACGGACCCTGGAGGCCGAGCATATCCTGGCCTGCATTGGCCGCACACCCGTGCTGCCGCCCGGCGTCAAGGAACTGGGGCCTGACCTGAGAGAGAATGGCGGCCTGAAGGTGGATGAATACATGCAGACCACGCTGCCCCATGTCTATGCCGTCGGCGATGTCACCGGCGCGCACATGTTCGCCTATGCCGCCTCCAAGGCCGCCGAGGTCGCGGTCGACCATGTCACGGGCGGGGACAAGCGCATGTCGTTTGAAAACATCCCCTCGATCGTCTTCACAGACCCGGAGATCGCCTCGGTCGGCGGCGCGTACGACGGGTGCTCCAAGGGGACCTTCCCGGTGGCGGCCCTGGGCCGCGCCCGCACCATGGAGGTCAATGAGGGTTTCGCCAATGTGTATGCCGACGCGAACGGAAGGCTTAAGCGCATCAGCATCATGGCCCCGCACGCCACGGAGCTGATCGCCTGGGCCGGCCTGGCGATCGACCTGAATTTAAGCGTGGAAGAGTTCCTCCATCCCCCCTATACCCACCCCACGCTTTCCGAGATACTCAAGGAGGCCGCCGAGGATCTCCTGGGCGTCAGTGTTCATAAGGCATAAAAAAACCGTCCCCGTTCTCAGGCGGGGACGGGCGCTTTTGCTGCCGAGCTCAGGCGTGGCGCTTGCGCAGGTCGCCCATGTCGCGCGCGATCCTGGTCGCTTCCCGGTACAGGCGGCCGACGACCAGGAAGACCACCAGCACCAGCATGCCGATCATGAACAGCGGCGGGGTGCCCAGCTGCACGTCGATCCAGTGGCCTAGGAGCAGGCACAGGAACGACGCCCCCACCAGAACCGCGCCCCAGACATTCAGCGTGGCCAGCTGATAGAAGTTCTCGATACGGTTCGCGTGGTGATCTATCTGAACGGTCCTTTTCATGGTCGCTTACCTCCTTTCGTCTGCGTGTCCTTGCTACGACTATCCAGGCAACCTTCGTGCCAAGGGTGAAAGAGCGGGACGGCAATCTCCAGCTAGCTGATATCATTGATGAAAAGCGCGATGTGTCGCAATGGTCCGCACCACCGGAGCCGCCCCGGGACGGCCGGTATGCAAAAGATCGTTCAATGCGGCTTGAAAGAAACGTTCTCTTTCCTTAAACCGGATCCCGCGAAAGGGAACAAGGCGCGCCCGGACAAAGCCGACGCTTGCCGGGGAAGGGTTCCCACGGCTTCCCTGGTTGCGGCCCGAGCCGGCCATGGTGAAACCTTGACACGGGCAAAGACAATTTGTTAAGGGCTCCACCAGGAGGACATCATGAACTACGACAGTTTGCTTGACTTCGAGAAACAGGGGGGCCTCGTTCCGGCGATCGCCCAGGACTACCGGACCGGTGAAGTGCTGATGCTGGCCTACATGAACCAGGCGGCCTTCAGCGAGACCATGCGCACCGGCAAGGCCTGTTACTACAGCCGCTCGCGCCACAAGCTCTGGCGCAAGGGCGAAGAGTCGGGTCATGTGCAGCTCGTCCATGAGGTCCGCATCGACTGCGACGCCGACACCGTGCTGCTCAAGGTCGAGCAGATCGGCGGCGCGGCCTGTCACGAGGGCTATCATTCCTGTTTCTTCCGCAAGCTCTCGGAGGGCGACGTGATCATCGACCGGGAACGGGTGTTCGACCCCAAGGAGGTTTACAAGAAATGAGCCTGATCCGCCTGGCAATACCCAAGGGCAGCCTGCAGCAGTCCACCATCGATCTGTTCAAGGACGCGGGTTGGCGTATCGTGCCGTCCTCGCGCAGCTACTTCCCGGCCATCGACGACAAAGACATCGAGTGCGCCTTGGTGCGAGCGCAGGAGATCTCGCGCTACGTGGAGAACGGCCTGTTCGACCTGGCCTTGACCGGCCTGGACTGGATCCTGGAGAACGAAAGCGACGTGGTCGAGGTGGCCGACCTGGTCTATTCCAAGGCCACGGCCAAGCCCGCCAAGTGGGTGCTGGCCGTAGCCGACAATTCGGACATCAAGACGCTCGAAGACCTGAACGGCAAGAAGATCGCCACCGAGCTGGTCAACTATACGCGCCGCTACTTCGAGGAACGCGGGGTTGGTGTGGAGGTCGAGTTTTCGTGGGGCGCCACCGAGGCCAAGGTCGTGGACGGGCTGGTGGACGCCATCGTGGAGGTGACCGAGACCGGCTCCACCATCCGGGCGCACAACCTCAAGATTATCCACGAGCTCCTGGTGACCAACACCAAGTTGATCGCCAACAAAAAATCCTGGGAAGACAAGGCCAAGCGCGCCAAGATCGAGCAGGTCGCCATGATGCTCAAGTCCGCGCTCACGGCCGCGGACATGACCGGGCTCAAGATGAACGCGCCCAAGGACAGGCTGCAGGAGATCATCAAGATGCTGCCTGCCATCACCTCGCCCACGGTCTCGCCGCTCTTCGATTCGGAATGGTTCTCGGTGGAGACCATCATCCAGGAGACCCAGGCGCGCGACCTGATCCCCAGGCTGCTGAGAAGCGGCGCCACCGGCATCATCGAGTATCCGCTCAAGAAGGTCTTGTAATGATCCCGCGCAAGAGCAAGCAGGAGATCGCGCACATGCGCGAGGTCAACCGCATCCTGGCCGAGCTCTTCGTGCACATCGAGCCCATGATCCGGCCCGGCATCACCACGGCCGAGCTTGACCAGGAGGCCGAGCTCTTCATCCGCTCGCGCGGCGCCAAGCCGGCCTTCAAGGGCTACCGGGGCTACCCCGCCACCTTGTGCACCTCCATCAACGAGGTGATCATCCACGGCATCCCGGGCGAGCGCCGGCTGGCCGAGGGCGACATCATCGGCATCGATGTGGGCGCCATCAAGAACGACTTCTACGGCGACACGGCCGTGACCTATGCCGTGGGCGAGGTGACGCCCGCGGCCAGAAGCCTGATGGACACGGCCAGGCAGGCGCTGTATGACGCCATCGACCAGGCCGTGCCCGGCGGCCGCCTCTATGACATCTCGGCCGCCATCCAGGCCACGGCCGAATCAGCCGGCTTCTCCTGCGTGCGCGAGTTCGTGGGCCACGGCATCGGGAAGGCCCTGCATGAGGACCCGCAGATCCCGAACGTGGGCAGAAAGGGCACCGGCCCGCGCCTGGAGGAGGGCATGACCTTGGCCATCGAGACCATGATCAATCAGGGCGTGTGGCGGGTCAGGATTTTGCCCGACGGATGGACCGCGGTGACGGGGGATGGGAAGCTGTCGGCGCATTATGAGCATACGATAGCGGTCACCAAGGACGGGCCGCAGATACTGAGCACGCTGTAGATCGATACCGGGTTCGTCCAGCGCGCCAGAACCTCATATCTCTAAGGGAATCGCGCCATCCCTGGCGCTCGCCCGAAAGGGCGCACGCACACTGCGTCCTATTCCGCTGTCCTGCGGAATTGTCTCGCGCCACGACTCCGGTGCTCCTCGGTCTGCTGTGTTCTGGCGTGCTGGACTCTTCGACTTCATACATTTTGCTACACCCCGTGCGTAGATGAACCCTATATTCGCCATTCATATCAAGTAGACGTAGGATGGGTGGAGCGAAGCGTAACCCATCGATTGAAACCAACCAATCATAACCCATCCATTGGAACGCATTGTTTGAGGACGTAGCATTAAGCATATGACCAATTACCGGAGAGATTTTGTGTCGGGGGGCACGTATTTTTTTACGGTTGCCCTGGATGATCACAAGGGTTTGCGCTTGATCGATGAGATCGAACTCTTGCTGCACGTATTCGGGGGGGGCATGCAGAATAATGGGGATCAAGTCTTGATTTTTTTCACATAGACTAAAAGAGACAAGTTTGTCCATGGGCTTAATAAAGTATGCCGGTAGTAGAGCGATAACTGCACCGAGCCTGTGACTATCGCCCGCTGGGGTATTTTTTTGCCAATGTTCACTCCTTTTATTGGTTGACAAAATAAACTTATTTATATAAATCTGTCAACCGATCATGTTTATATGGAGGTGTTCCCATGAAACGGTTGAAACAGCTCCGTTTGGCAAGAGGGTACACCCTGGATGCTCTTGCCAAGGAGATTGGTGGTTTAGTCACCAAACAGGCTTTGTCGAAGTATGAAACAGGCCGGTCACGCCCAAGTGCAACCGTGGCAAACCAGCTTGCGGCGGTATTAGGGATCAAAGCTATTAATCTTTGGTTTGAACCGAGTGTCTCGGTTGAAATTATTGCCTACCGCAAACTGGCACGCTTGGCAAAAAAAGAGCAGGCACGTATTGAGGCCGTGGTTTCCACGGCGTTACAGGAACGTTGTTGGGTACAGGACAAGCTGTGCCTTAAAATGAACATGGATTGGATGGGATTTCCTATTACCCACCTCAATGAAGCCGAGAAAGCCGCGTACGAAGTGCGTCGGAGATGGTCACTCGGGTTGGACTCCATTAGTGATTTGACGGGAATTCTGGAAGACAACCTTGTGCATGTGCTTGAGGTAGATACCCAAAGAGAATTCGATGGGATAGCTGCTCTTGCCAAAGACGCCGAAGGTGAAATAATTGCTTCCGGGGTAACTACCCGCACATCGATTGCCGGAGACCGTTATCGTATGAATCTGGCGCATGAGCTTGGCCACCTTGTTCTAAAAACTGATAGCGCTTGTGATGAGGAAGCCGCCGCCTTTAGGTTTGCAGGAGCTTTTCTCGTGCCTGAGGAAACCCTTAAGCGTGAAATCGGCTCATGGAGAAACAACATACAACTTCCGGAACTACTTGCGCTCAAGCGCAGGTTCGGTATAAGCATTCAGGCTCTTTTGCGACGCATGTTGGATTTGTCGATCATCTCGGAATCAGCCTACACTTCATGGCAGATTGCCATAAGCAAACAAGGTTGGCGTACCCAAGAACCGGAGCCTTTGAAACCGGAAAAACCGGATTGGCTAAGGCGCATGCTTCTGCGGGCACTTGCAGAGGGAATCGTTTCCGCTCAAGAGGCTGAAGATATTCTGGGGACACTCCCCACAGAGTTGATGCATGCCGCACCCATGAAACGCGCAGCATTTCTAAGGTTACCCATAGAACAACGCCGGAAGATTTTGGAGACCCAGGCCGAAGATATGCGACGACACTATGAAGAATCTCTCGAAAAGTATGATCTAGAAACGGGCGAGGTTGAATCCTATGAACCCGCCTAATCCAAAACGCGGTGAGATTTGGCAGGTAGATTTCGATCGTAAGCGCCCAATAAACCGCATCTAATCAGAGTGGTCAGGATTTGCCATGGTGGATCTTGAAAGGAGACTGCCATGGGAGAGAGACGAGAAGGGGTTGAGGATAGGAGGCGGAGGTGGGCGGAGCATATACAGTGCTGCGG
>JAKQBR010000032.1 GCA_029574005.1 Deltaproteobacteria bacterium
GAAACGAGGGAGTCCAAAGGGTGGACTCCCTGGCATAACTTACACACTGTGTGGTCGATACCCCTGGGGTGCCATTCGCAGAACATGAAGCAAAACAGCAAGATACGGTTTGCCAGCGTAGCGCGAACGGTAGGATAACGAATGGGGTTCAGGGGGTCGGAGGTTCAAATCCTCTCGTCCCGACCACTATTTCATGAAACACCCTCACGACGAGCCTTCCCCAAGAACTGCCTGGGCTGCGGTCTGGTTCGCGGACATGACCTGGATACAGGGAAAAGACTGATGTTGAAAAGACGAACGGGATATTCGTTGCGGCATATCAACGTCGCGGTCTTGAGCATGCGCGCCCCTGGTTCAGACGCGCCGTATCGGGGTCGCGAAGCTCTCTAGGTCGCGCATGGATTACCTGAACGCCCTGCTGCCTACCATCGAGAATTTCGGACTGCTCGGATACTGGATTATCTTCCTGATCTCCATCGTGGAGTCCATAGCGTTCATCGGGTTGTTCGTCCCGGGGACGGTCCTGCTCGTGGCTATCGGCGCCCTGTGCGCCAAAGGCGTACTGAACCCCGGCGACGTGATCTGGTTCGCGGCCGCGGGCGCCGTTGCCGGCGATGTGTTCAGTTTTTATCTGGGGCGCCATGGCACGCGGCTGGCCAGCCGCTGGGACAAGATCATCCATTCAAGCTATATGGAACACGGCGAACGTTTCCTGGAGGCGCACGGCAACAAGAGCGTCTTTCTGGGGCGCTTCGTCGGGCCCTTGCGTCCGGTTATCCCCTTTGTGGCCGGTTTTTTCCGCATGCAGCCCAGACGTTTTATCTTCTGGGACGTCATATCCGCACCCTGCTGGGCCACGGTGTCCGTGTATTCCGGGTATTTCTTCGGGCAGGCATGGGAATTCAGCAAACTCTGGACTTCGCGCGGCGGCATCCTTCTGATAGTGTTCGGCATCATCCTGGGCATTCTCTACTTCCTGAGATGGGAGATCATCAAACGGGGACGGGAATTTTTTGCCTTTATATGCGCGCTGTGGGACTCGTTCGCGCGGAGCATGATCATGAATTCAGATTTTCAGATGTACATGCGGCATCATCCCGTGGTGTTCGACCTCATCAAGCGGCGTCTCGATCGTCGATCCCTGCTCGGCCTGCCGCTCACCCTCATCGGCTTCGCGATGTTCTATGCCCTGATTCTGTACCTTGGCGTCGTGGAAGGGATGATAAGATCCGACGTGGTGAACAGCATCGACATGCGTTTGGCGAATCTCCTGGCGGTCTTCCGCCATCCCCGGCTGAACAATGCGATGACCTGGATAAGCTTGCTCGGGGAAACTCACGTCGTTATGGCCTTTGCCGTGGTCTTTTCCCTGCTGCTGTTTGTATGGCGGCGTCCGGTGTATATCATGCCGCTGTGGCTGACCCTCGCGGGCAGTATCGGCATCACCCTGATTTCAGGCCTGGCCTTCTACCGGCCAGGTCCGGCGGCGGCCGTATTCCTGGAGTCCTCCAGTTCCTTCCCCAGCCTACACGCCTGTCTCGTCGTCGCGTTCTACGGATTCATCCTCTGCGTGCTCCTGCGCCACGTCCAAAGCTACAACATGCGCATGAATCTGCTGTTCGCCTGTGTGATCGTGATGCTGGCCGTCGGATTCTCCCGGATCTATCTGGGGGCGCACTTCTTGAGCGATGTCTGGATCGGCTACGGGTTGGGCTGTTTGTGGCTGGTCATCGGCCTGAGCCTGATCGAGTGGCGGCAAACCGCGACCTTGAGTGTCGGGACAGCCACAATCGGAGCGACTTTTTCCCGCAGGGCCGTCAGCGCGGCGCTGATGGGTGCGGGATTGGTCTTCTTCATCGGTTACGGGTACCGCTATGAACTGCCTGCGGCACCGGCACAGGGCGAAATTGCCCCGGTGGTCTTGACCGACAACATCCCCATGCTGTTCGAACTCCAAGGGCTCTCACGCTACACGGAAACCTTGAGCGGTCGGAATCAAGAGCCGTTGAGCCTCCTCATCGTGGCGCTGAACGACCGGCAGCTCCTTCAGGCCTTCCAACGGTCCGGATGGCACCGGGCTGATGAAGTGACGCTGGGGACGCTGGCCCGGATGGTGGGAACGCTCATCCGGAAGGTGCCTTACCCTACGGCCCCGATCCCTCCATCCTTCTGGGACAACCGTGTGCAGGACTTCGGATTTCAGCGCCCGTTTCCCGATCGGTCTGACCGTCAGAGACAGCACGTCCGTCTGTGGAGGACCCACCTGCGGTCCGCTGACGGATGGGAGGTGTATGTCGGAACGGCCAGTCTGGATATCGGCGCGCGCTGGGGAATTGCCCATAAGATCTGGCCCGATATCGATAGGGAACGGGAGTATCTCCTGCAGAGCCTGCTCGAGGCCGGGATGGTGGAGTGGCATCGCAAGGTCGCTTTCGTAGACCCGGTCAAAGGGCGTCACATCGGCGGCAATCTTTTTTCCACCGACGGCGATCTCTCTCTTATAAGGCTCAGGTGAGGACCGACGCATCCCAAGTCTTGCGGAACATGCGTTCACGGGGAAGGCGCTTATCCCGGCAGCACCACCTGCAGCTCTTCATGGATCGAGCGCAGCCGGTCCACGTCGTCCGCACTGATACGCTCGCGCAGCTCCGGTTGCCCCAACATGGCCTTCAAACGCGCCAGCTCCTGCTCCAGGGCGGCGATAGCCTTGTCCATACCGGCGCCGATGTCCGCCGGCGCAGCCCGCACCGGGGATGCAACCCGGCGCACCTCGGCCGCCCCGAGCATCAGCCGTTCCAGATAGCCAGGGATCTGCACGTTCAGGCCTAATTGTTCCTCAATCAGGCGTCCCAGCACCATCGAGGATGTCGGCTCTCCGTGGATCAGGAAGACCTGCGGCCTGGCGGTCTTGAAGTTGGCGGCCCACTCCAGCAGGTCCCGTTGGTCGGCATGGGCCGAGAAGCCGCCGATGGAAAACACCTTGGCCCGCACCGTGACGGTCTCACGCAGGATCTTGACCCATTTGCGTCCCTCGATCAGCATGCGGCCCGTAGTGCCGTTGGCCTGGAACCCCACGATCACGATGCTG
>JAKQBR010000046.1 GCA_029574005.1 Deltaproteobacteria bacterium
CCAGACCCTCTCCTCCATCTTGAACCGCCGCGGGGTAAAGGCCGCGGAGATTGAATTCCTGAATCGATCGCTGGACGGGGTGTATGACATCAGGGACATCCGGCCCGGCCGGACTCTGCGCCTCCGGCTCAGCCGCGGCCAACCCGCGCGGGTGCAGAAGCTGACGTATCAGATCGACGCCGCGCACCTCCTCGTAGTCACGCGCGATGGCGGCGTCTTCCAGGCCCGCAGGATATCCTTTGCGGATCAGAATCACGCCCTTGAGCCCTTGCCCGAAAGCCCTCCGGCAGATAGCATCATTTCCGCGTCCGGACTGACGATCCCTGATATCCTCGTGCCGGACTGGGGCGAGCGCGACCAGGCGCTTGTCTTTCTCTCCACGCCGCCGGCCAAGGCCAACCAGGCCGCGCCGCGCCATCGGCGCATGCGCAGGACCTCAGCGCACAAGAAGATGTTTTTACAGGCCCCGCTGCGCTACAAACGGATCTCCTCGGGTTATTCCCGCAGCCGCAGACACCCCGTCTACCATGTGCGCAGACCCCATCTCGGTATCGATTATGCCGCGCCCATGGGGACCGCTGTCCGCTCCGTCGGCCAGGGCACCGTGGTCTTCGTGGGCTGGTCCGGCGGTTTCGGCCGCTGCGTGCATATCCGCCATCCGTATGGATACACGACCTATTACGGCCATCTTTCGCGCTATGCCAAGGGCGTTACGGTCGGTAAGCGCGTGGTCCAGGGCCGTGTGATCGGGTATGTCGGCAGGAGCGGCGTGGCCACCGGTCCGCATCTGGACTTCCGGGTCAGTCACAGGGGCCGCTTCATCAACCCGCTCAAGCTTGGAACGATCAAAAAACCCGTCTAGATGAGGCGCTCCAGACACATGCACCACCGCCGCGAGGCGGTCCGGGTCTTTATTCTTACCCTCGTCGGCCTGGGGCTCTGCTCTGCCGCCCCTGCCACGGGAGATCATCCTGCCGAAAACGGCGAGCCGGTCCATACCCTCGTGGCTGTCGGCGATATCATGCTGGCCGGCAGCTCCACGGGGTTGCTTGAAAGAAAAGGGTATGCGCACCCTTTTCGAGATCCTGTCCTGGCCGAGATCATATCCTCGGCCGACGTGGCCTTTGCCAATCTTGAGTATCCCATTGCGTCACCGGGGCAAGCCTTTGTGGGAAAGCGGTTCACCTTCAACGGCAGCCAATCATCCCTGCGCGCCATCCGCCGGGCAGGTTTCGACCTCCTGTCGCTGGCGAACAACCACATCATGGACTACGGCCCCGAGGGGCTGGCCTCGACCATACAGGCCTGCAAAACCTTGAAACTGACCCATGCCGGGGCCGGGGCCAGACTCGATGAAGCCCGCCGTCTGCAAGTCATCAGGAAAAACGGCGTACGCTACGGCTTGCTCGCCTACTCGCTCACCTATCCGAGGGAATTCTGGGCCACGGACGAAAATGCCGGCACGGTCTACGGCGAGCGGAGATACCTGGAGCAGGATATACCGCGCTGTGCCAGAGAGGTCGATATCCTGATCGTGAGCTTCCATTGGGGCGAAGAGCTGAACCCCCGACCCCGCCCCTACCAGATCGAGCTGGCACATCTGGCCGTGGATCTCGGGGCAGCGGTCGTGCTGGGCCATCATCCGCATATTCCCCAGCCCATCGAGATTTACCGCGGCGCTCCCATTTTTTACAGTCTCGGGAACTTCGCTTTCGGATCATGGAGCGCGAACACCCCTTTCAGCTTCGTCGCCGAGATCAGATTTTTAGGCTCGAAACCGGCGCGGATAATCCTCCATCCCATCAACGTCAACAATCACGTCGTTCATTTTCAGCCGCGCGCACTCAAGGGCGATGCCGCCCGTGAGGTCATAACCTACCTCACGGACATCTCCGCTCCCTACGGCACCGTCCTGCTGCCGGAGAAAAACTGCGGCGTGATCGAGCTGATTCCGCTCGAATACCTCGCCGCTGAACCGTCTCCCTGACCGGCCTTCTGGACACCGCTGAGAACCATTTTGATGAACCGACGCAAGATATTCAGCGCACCTGCCGAATATACATGGTATGTTTGCGCCAATCGACACCATGCTGTTTATAAAGTTCGGCGTGGCTCTCCTGATCGGGTTCTTGATCGGGATGCAACGTGAGCACTCCTTCAACCAGCCCGACCAGGAGCATCCGGCCGGCATCCGCACCTTCGCGCTCATGTCGCTGGCTGGCTGTGGCGGCGCCTTCTCCAGTGCCATCCTGGCTTCTCCATGGCCGTTTGTGGCCGTGCTCTTGGTGGTGGGCATCTCTTTCGCGGTCACGCACTATGTCGCCTGTCAGCACGGGCTGACCGGACTGACGACCGAAATCTCGGCCCTTTTGAGCGTGCTGTGCGGGGCACTGGCCTACTGGGACCAGCTCACGCTGGCAGTGGCGCTGGGGGTCATGACCACGGTCATCCTCTCCTTCAAACCCGAGATGCACAGCTTCGCGCATAAGATCACGCGCGAGGACCTCTATGCCACGCTCAAGTTCGCGGTCATCACCGCCATCGTGCTGCCGGTTCTGCCCAACCGCACCTTCGGGCCGGCGCCTTTCAACGTCGTCAACCCCTTCACGGTCTGGCTGTTCGTGGTCTTCATCTCAGGCATCAGCTTCATCGGCTATGTGCTCATGAAGCTCATCGGCGTCCGCAAAGGCATGGGTTTGACCGGCCTCTTAGGCGGCCTGGCGTCGAGCACGGCCTTGACCTTGAGCTTTATCCAGCGCAGCCGCTCCAACCCGGAGCTCTCCCGTCCCTTCGCCCTGGCCATTATCATCGCCTGGACGGTCATGTTCGCACGGGTTGCCATCCTGGTAATCGCCATCAACCGCCCCCTGGCCAACCTTATTCTGCTGCCGCTTGCCGTCCCGATAGTGGCCGGCCTGGTATGCTGCTTCTTCCTCGTCAACCGAGGCAATACCCCCGAAAAGACCGATGTCGCCTTCGTGAACCCCTTCGAGCTCTGGCCGGCCTTCACGTTCGCCGTACTCTTCACCCTGATCCTGATCCTGTCCAAGACCGCCCAGATGTACCTGGGCAGCAAGGGCATCTACATCACCAGCCTTATCTCGGGTCTGGCCGACGTCGATGCCATCACGCTTTCCCTGACGCAATTGAGCCTGCCACAAGGCGGCCTGGAGTTGGCTCAGGCCGGACGCGCCATCCTCCTGGCCGCGGCCGCCAACACCCTGCTCAAGGGGGTACTCGTCCTCCTTACCGGCGCCCAGGGTTTGAGGCGTGCCATCCTGCCCGGTTTTCTGGCCATGACCGTCACGACGCTGCTGGTGGCGCTAGTGGTATGAGATCGAGGACATCGATGGGGTTCAGGCGTGCCGTGGGGCGCCTTTTTTTGTCTTTCCCTTGCGCGCAGCCCTGGGCTTCCGGACCTGCACCAACCCTTTGATCTCGTTCATGAACTCCCCGACGTCCTTGAAATCGCGGTACACCGAAGCGAACCTGACATAGGCCACGGGATCAAGCGAATTGAGCGCGTCCATGATGCGTTCGCCGATAAACGAGCTGTGGATTTCCTTTTCGCCCCGGGTTTGTATCTCCTGGATAATGGCGTCCCGGACGGTCTCGATGGCGTCCATGGAAACCGGCCGTTTCTCGCAGGCCTTCATCAGCCCCGCGATGATCTTCTCCGGGTTGAAGGCCTCCCGGCGGCCGTCTTTCTTGACCACCACCGGGGTGAACTCCTCGACATGCTCATAGGTCGTGAAGCGGTTGGAGCAATGTGTGCACTCGCGGCGGCGCCGGATGGACGAACCATCACGGCTCATCCGCGATTCGATGACCTTGTCTTCGACCCCTGCACACCGGGGACAGCGCATATTACAGCCCCGGGTAGATCGGGAAGCGTTGCGTCAGCTCGTGTACCTCCTTGCGCACGGACGCAATCGTGGAGGCATCGCCCTTGGCGTTCAGGATGCGCCCGATCATGACCGCGATCTGGCGCATCTCGGCCTCACCCATCCCGCGCGAGGTCAGGGCCGGGGTGCCGATACGGATACCCGAGGTGACGAAGGGGCTTCTCGTTTCAAAGGGCACGGTGTTCTTGTTGACCGTGATCCAGGCCTCGTCCAGCCAGTTCTGGGCGTCCTTGCCGGTGATGTCCTTGGCTGTCAGGTCGAGCAGCATGAGGTGGTTGTCCGTGCCTCCCGATACCAGGTCAAAGCCCTGAGACATGAGTTCCTCCGCCATGGCCTTGGAGTTGACGATGATCTGCCGCTGATAGTCCTTGAACTCGGGCATGAGCGCTTCCTTGAGGGCCACGGCCTTGGCCGCGATGACATGCATGAGCGGACCGCCCTGCATCCCCGGGAACACGGCGGAGTTTAGCTTCTTGCCCATTTCCTCGCCGCAGAGGATCAACCCGCCGCGCGGTCCCCTGAGCGTCTTGTGCGTGGTGGTGGTGACGAAATCGGCGTACGGTACCGGGCTCGGATGGAGTCCGGCCGCGATCAGCCCGGCGATGTGGGCCATGTCCACCATGAAGTAGGCCCCAACCTCCTGGGCGATCTCCTTGAACAGCTTGTAGTCGATGATGCGCGGGTAGGCGCTGGCGCCGGCGATGATGAGCTTGGGCCTATGCTCCTTGGCCAGGTCGCGCACCTGGTCGTAATCGATGCGCTGCGTATCCTTGGTCACGCCGTAGGGCACGACCTTATAGAGCTTGCCCGAGAAGTTGACCGGCGACCCCATGGACAGGTGCCCTCCATGCGCGAGGTTCATGCCCAGGTAGG
>JAKQBR010000049.1 GCA_029574005.1 Deltaproteobacteria bacterium
CAGAGGCTGCGCTGGAGCTGGTGACGCACAGGGGCAGGTATATGCAGGCAGCGCCGCCCGGCGCCATGGCCGCGGTCATGGGGCTCGAGCGCCAAGCGATCGAGGAGGTCCTGAACCGCGTCGGGGACGTCTGGATCGCCAACCTCAACGCCCCGGGCCAGATCGTGATCTCCGGGAAGGCTCAGGCCGTGGCAGAAGCCTCGATCCGGCTGAAAGACTTAGGCGCCAAGGCGATACCGCTGAAGGTCAGGGTGGCCTCGCACTGTCCGCTGATGCACCAGGCCGCCCAAGATCTATCGGAATACCTGGCCGGCGTGCGCCTCTCAAGACCGGCCAGACGCATCGTATTCAACGCCAGCGCGCGTACGGAAGATGATCCGGAGCGGATCCGCAAGCTGCTTGCTGATCAGCTGGTATCCCCGGTTCGTTGGGTGGAGTCCATTGAGCATGCCATCGGACTGGGGATTGATCATTTCATCGAGATCGGACCGAAGTCGGTGCTGGCCGCCATGGTAAAGCGCATCGCCCCTCGGGCTCGCGTCGAAACGAGGACCATACGGTGAACCTCGCGCTCGATGATCAAGTGGCCGTGGTCACGGGCGCCAGCCGCGGCATCGGCGCGGCCATAGCCCGCGGGCTTGCCGGGGCGGGCGCGTACGTGGCGGTCAATTACCATACCCATGCCGCCGAGGCGCATGCCGTGGTGGAGGATATCAGGGCCCATGGCGGACAGGCCGAGGCGGTCGGTTTTGATGTCTCCGACGACCAGGCGGTGAAGGATTGTTTCAAGGACCTGGCCCAGCGCCATGGTCATATCGATATCCTGGTAAATAACGCCGGCATTGCAAAGGATAATCTGCTGCTCAGATTCAAGGGTGATGATTTCGACCAGGTCGTTCAGACAAACCTTAAGGGTGCGTTTATCTGCGCTTTTCATGCCTCCCGATCTATGCTAAAACAACACCGTGGAAGGATTATCAACATCTCCTCAGTGGTCGGTCTGGGCGGAAACGCAGGCCAGGCCGTATATGCCGCTACCAAGGCCGGTCTGATCGGTTTGACCAAGAGTCTGGCCAAGGAACTTGGATCGAGGGGGATTCTGGTGAACGCCATCGCCCCGGGGCTGATTGAAACGGACATGAGCAGTGGCGTGGATATGAAGGCCCTGGAAGGTAACATACCGTTGGGGCGGATCGGTCGGCCGCAGGATGTCGCCGGCGCCGCATTGTTCCTGTGCTCGGACCTGAGCGCGTATATTACCGGTCAGGTCATAATCGTGGATGGTGGGCTCTATGCCTGACATGGCTTCATAATCCCAATTTGAAGAAAGGAGGCACTTTGATGGTTGATGTTCAAAAGCGTATCATTGAGCTCATTGCCGAGCAGCTTGAGCGAGATCCCTCCGAGATTACACCGGAAATGTCGTTTGCCGACGACTTGGGCGCCGACTCCCTGGACCTGGTGGAGCTCATCATGACCGTGGAAGAAGAATTCAATATCGAGATCCCGGATGATGAAGCCGAGAAGATAAAGCTGGTCAAAGACGCCATAGAATACGTCAAGGCAAGGCTCTAACGTTGTCAGGTACATGGAAAGCGTCGTCATAACAGGGATGGGGGTTGTCTCCCCACTGGGAAGCGATTGCCTTACCCTGTGGAATAACCTGGTTGGCGGCGCTTCCGGGATCAAGAACATCCCGGAGCTGAAGGAACTGACCGTCACCATGGGCGGTCCTGCCCAGGGATTCGAACCCACCCGTTACCTCGGAGCCAAGGACTTGCGCCATATGGACCGCTATTGCCAGATGGCGCTGTGCGCGGGGCTGGATGCCGTAGAGGATGCGCAGCTCTCCCCAGGATCCTATCCGGACGACCGCATCGGGGTCATGATCGGAACCGGCGCCGGCGGTCTGGCCTCCCTGGAAGAGCAGCACCGGGCCTTTCTGGAAAAGGGCCACCGCCGGGTCTCACCCTTGACCGTGCCCATGTTCATCGTCAACATGGCCTCGGGGACACTGGCGGTGCGCGTGGGCGCCAAGGGCCCGGGGATGGATGTATCCAGCGCCTGTGCCACGGGAGGGCACGCCCTGGCACTGGCATGCCGTCTGATCCAGTGCGGGGACGCGGACTGCATGATCGCCGGCGGCGTGGAGGCCTGCCTGACGCCCTTTGCCGTTTCGGCCTTTGCCGCCATGAAGGCCCTTTCGACGCGCAACGACCAGCCGGAGACGGCGTCGCGGCCGTTTGACAGGGACCGTGACGGGTTCGTCATGGCCGAAGGCGGTGCGGTAATGGTGCTGGAGGCGCATTCGCGGGCCAAGGAGCGCGGCGCCCGTATCCTGGCAAAGATCGCCGGCATCGGCATGAGCCAGGACGCCTACCACATGGTCGCCCCCGATCCCGATGCCACGGCCGTCGTCAATGCCATGCGCGCGGCAATCAGACAGGCCGGCATATCGACGAGAGATATCGGCTATATCAACGCACACGGCACATCGACCCCGCTCAACGACAAGACTGAAACCCTGGCCATAAAAAAGGTGTTCGGCAGGGATGCCTATGACGTGCCAGTGAGCTCGACCAAGTCCATGACCGGTCATCTGATCGGCGGGGCGGCCGGCCTTGAGACCGCCATCTGCGTCATGGCCATGCAGCGGGGCATACTCCCGCCGACCATCAATCTCGCCAACCCGGATCCCGAGTGCGACCTCAATTATGTCCCGGGCCGCGCGCTTGGAAAAACCGTTCACTACTGTATGAACAACGCCTTTGCCTTCGGAGGTCAGAACATCTGCCTGGTGCTCGAGAAAGGCGAGGGCTGAAAGGACACCGGCATGCGGATCGGCTTGGCGTGTGATCACGGCGGTTACCCCCTGAAGGATACGGTCAGAAACGCACTGGCGAAGAGCGGAAGCGAGGTCATGGACCTCGGCACCGACGATGCCGCATCGGTCGATTATCCCGATTTTGCCTTCAAGGCCGTCAAGGCGCTCATGCAGGGTCAATGCGACCGCATCGTCCTCATATGCGGAACCGGCATCGGCATGAGCATCTGCGCCAACCGGATCCCGGGCGTGCGGGCCACCTTGTGCCACAACGAGTTCGACGCCCGCATGTCGAGGCAGCACAACGATTCAAACTGCCTGGTGCTGGGTAGCCGCACCACCGGAACGGCCGTGGCCGAGGATATCGTCACGATCTGGCTCAAGACGGAATTTGAAGGCGGCCGCCACCAAACGCGGCTCGAGAAGATCGAGAGCCTCGCCCAAGCGTTCATAACACATCATCAGAGATGACAATAAACCATGAGGAGAGATAAATGACACATCTGAAGCAAACCGACCCCGAGGTGTACGCCGCCATTCAGGAAGAGCTTTCCAGACAGCGCGGCAAACTGGAGTTGATCGCATCGGAGAACATCGTGAGCCAGGCGGTGCTTGAGGCCCAGGGGTGCGTGATGACCAACAAATACGCGGAAGGCTACCCGGCCAAACGCTACTACGGCGGCTGCGAATTCGTGGACAAGGCCGAGGAACTGGCCATTGAACGCGCCAAGGCGCTCTTCGGAGCCGAGTTCGCCAACGTGCAGCCCCATTCGGGCTCTCAGGCCAATATGGCGGTCTACTTCACGATCATGGAGCCAGGCGACACCTACCTGGGCATGAACCTCGCGCATGGAGGGCACCTGTCCATGGGGTCGCCGGTCAACTTCTCTGGCAAGCTCTACAAGGTCGTGCCCTACGGCGTGACCAAGGATACGCAGCGCATCGATTACGACCAGGTGCGCGACCTGGCCCGCGAACA
>JAKQBR010000062.1 GCA_029574005.1 Deltaproteobacteria bacterium
CGCGTTGGCGACCTTCACGGCGTTGAGTACGATCTGCCGCTTGGCTTCCAAGTCCGGCCTGATGTTCATGGCCGCATCGGTCAAAAGATAGAGTTTGGGGAATCCCGGCACGTCCATGACCACGGTATGGCTGACCATGCCGCCGTTGCGCAGGCCTGTGTTGCGGTCCAGCACGGCCTTGAGCAGGACGGAAGAATCGAGAAAGCCTTTGAGGAGGATCTGGGCCCGCCCCGAGGCGACCATTCTGACGGCGCTGGCCGCTCCGGCTGCTTCGCCGCGGGCTTCGACCAGCTCGAAGCTGTCCAGGTTAAGTTCAATTTTATCGGCAATGGTTTTGATCTTGTCCGTGTTGCCCACGAGAACGAAATGGGCCAGGCCCAGCGAATGGGCCTGCGCCACGGCCTTCATGGCTTCCCTGTCGTGGGCGCAGGCCACGGCTACGGTCTTACGGGGCAGGGCCAGGGCGCGGGCCAGCAGTTCATTCATGGATTGCAGCATACAGCCTCCTTGCGCCCCAAGCCGATAGATCATCGATTTGCTGAAAACAAGAGGGACACATACCCTGATCCGCCATTTTTGTTCTGGATCGGCATGCTTGCCCCTGCCAGTCTGAAAGGCTACCCATGTCGGGTCGTTTTGGAGGGTCCATGTCCACTCGTTCCATCGCTTTGGCCGCCTCGGCCGTGGCCAGTTTCCTCGTCCCGTTTATGATGTCCGCCGTGGGCATCGCCCTGCCCACCATCCAGACCGCCCTTACCGCCACAGCCGTGGAATTGAGCTGGGTTGTGGGAGGCTATGTGCTCTCCCTTTCCGTGATTCTTCTGCCCATCGGGCGCATAGCGGACATCGTCGGCCGCCGGAGGGTTTTTGTGTGGGGCACGGCCTGGTTCACCCTGTCCACTATGCTGGTGTCCCTGTCCTGGTCCATCGAAGCCCTGATCTTTCTGCGTGTGCTGCAGGGCATCGGGGCGGCCATGATCAACTCCACCGGTATTGCCATTGTCACCAGCCTCTACCCGGCCAAGGATCGGGGCCAAGCCATGGGCATCGTCATCGGCTGCGTCTATGTCGGACTCTCCGTGGGCCCCCTTCTGGGCGGCCTGCTGACGGATTGGGCCGGCTGGCGGGCCGTGTTCTATCTCTGTCTCATTCCCGGAATTCTGGCCTGGCTCCTGGCCTGCCGGATTGACCAGGAGTGGCGTCCGGCCCGGGGTGAGACTTTCGATGTGGCGGGAACCGTGCTGTACGCAGTCGTGGTGCTGGCCGGAATCAAAGGCTTGACAGGTCTGGCTGAACCCCGGTGGGGATTGACCTTGCTCGGGCTGGCTGCATCCGCCATGGTCCTCTTGGTGCGCCATCTTCGTCGGGCAGAGCATCCGGTGGTCAGTCTGCGGCTGTTCACAAAGAACCGGGTTTTTCTGATGTCCACCCTGGCGACCATGATCAACTACTCCGGCACGTTTGCGGTGGGATTCCTGCTCAGTCTCTATCTGCAGGTCGTCAAGGGATTCTTGCCGGTGCACGCCGGACTCGTACTTGTTGTGCAAACCGCGGTGCAGGCCTTGCTTTCCCCTGTGGCCGGGATGCTGTC
>JAKQBR010000064.1 GCA_029574005.1 Deltaproteobacteria bacterium
GCCCGCGACGCGCAGGTCAAGAAGTACAAGGTGGTGCGCGAGCGCCAGGGCGTGTACCGCCCCTATCCGGGCATGGAGAAGCACCGTCCGTACCAGCGCTCGCCGTACGCCAACTTCTACCTCACGGGCGACTGGACCAAGACGCATGTCAGCTCCGGCGGCATGGAGGCGGCCATCTGGACCGCCAACCACTGCGCCGAGCTCATCCTACAGGACAAGCTCAAGAAGACGGTCCAGCTCAACACCGAGTTCAATCCGCCGGCCGGCCTGATCCCCATCATGCGGTACGCACAGCCGGCCGCCCTTATCGGGCTGGGCTTCGCGGGCCTCAAGATGATCAAACGGTTAATGACCCGCTAACGGTTTCTATTCTCAGATGTCACCAAGCGGAGGGGCAGCTCTCGCCCCTCCGCGTTCAGATAGCATAGAGGGATTGTCTGCACGCATTATCTTCTCCAGCAGTCAACAAAGATGAGGCAGTGAAAGCGCAGTGACCGCACCGAAGCGACGCTATAAACCCGATATTCGTAAGGCACAGATCATTGAGGCGACCAAAGGATTGATCCTTGAAAACGGCCTCGCCTGGGCCTCGGTGATCAGAATCGCCAAGGCCTCGGGTATAAGCCAGGCGACCTTGTACTACCATTTCAAAAGCCGGCGGGATATCCTGGTGGAGACCTTATCGTCGATCGTCAATGACGGTATCGCCAGGGTAATGGCGTCCACGCATGCTGATCATGCAGAAGATCTCATCCGCAACGCGGCCCGCGCGGTATATGAGATGTCTCTCGCGGACCCACAACAGTCACGGTTGCTCTTCGAATTTATCTGTGCCCCACCTACCGAAAATTTACGAGAATACATGCAAACGATATTCTCAAGTTCGATCGGCTTGATCGAAGAAGCCGTCCGGCAGGGCATCCAGGAAGGGCGCTTCATCGAAGCCCTCGACGTGGCCGTGGTGGCCTGGGAAATCGCATCCCTCGGCATCGCGCTCAACATCGGCATTATGCTCGAAATGCCCAACTTCCTCGGCCTTGCTCAGGCCTTGAGCGCGGTCGACAATATCCTGCTGGCGATACGAAAGGCACCGCTTCCGACGTAACGAATTACCAAAGCTGCGCGCGCTCGATCATTTTCAGCCCATTTGCGAATCCAGGAGTTCACCGCCCAGGACATGCAGGTGCAGGTGCGGAACGATCTGGGTGCCGTCCGGCCCGCAGTTGATGACCGCGCGGTAACCGCTCTTCTCGATCCCCTTGCGCTTGGCGACCTCCTGGGCCGCCTTCAGCATGGCGAACCAGAGGGACTGGTCCTTCATATCATTGAGGTTCTCGATATGCTCTTTCGGGACCACCAGGGTATGCACCTTGGCCTGCGGCTCGATGTCTTCGAAGGCGAAGGTCAAATCATCCTCATAGACCTTGGTTGAAGGAATCTCGCCGCGGATGATCCGGCAGAAGATACAGTTCATTCACTACCTCCTAACAGGTCAATGGCTTCTTGTACCGTGAAACGTCCTTCATAGACGGCCTTGCCCGTGATAGCGCCGAAAAGGCCGGGGATCTCGGCCAGGGCCTTCAGGTCGCCCAGGCTGGACACGCCGCCCGAGGCGATCACGGGAATATCTACGGCTGCAACCATAGCCGCGGTGGTCTCGATATTGGGGCCCGAGAGCATCCCGTCGCGGCTGATGTCGGTATAGACCACGAAAGCGGGTGCAAAGGGCACGTACTCTTGGGCCAGGTCGAAGGCGCTCCTGTCCGTGACCTCTTTCCATCCGCCAATGGCAACCCTGCCGTTCAGGGCATCGATTCCCAGGCCGGCTTTCCCAGGGAATTCGCTCAGGATCTCTTTGGCTGCCTGAGGGTCCTTGGCCACGATCGTGCCCAGGATGATGTAATTCACCCCCAGGCTGTAGGCCCGCCTGGCATCCTCTGCGGAGCGGATGCCTCCTCCCAATTCGACCTCGCATTGAACCGCCTTGCATATTGCCTCGATGGCCTGGAGGTTCACGCCCGCACCTTTCAGCGAACCATCCAGGTCCACGACATGGATGCGGGTGGCGCCGGCTTCCTCGAAGGCGCGCGCCACCTCGTCCGGGTTGGTGCTGTAATAGGTGACCGCGTCGAAGGCCCCCTGCTTGAGGCGCACGACCCGGCCATCATGCAGGTCTATGGCGGGGATGACGATCACGTTATATGCCCCTTGATCCACCAGCTGTTGAACAAGGTGTTGTACATGAGGATGAAAACCCTCCCTCCCGCGACCTTTACCTTATAATACTCATTGGGGTAAAAGCTGGGGTCCTTGGCGGCCGAGACCCAGTGATCGATGACCTCCTCAACGTCCACCATGACACCCCCGAGCTCGATCCTTCTTGGCCGCCCCGGGGAAGAGGCCGAATCCACGGTGAATACCTTGGTGTGCGCATACCTCATAGTACCTGCTTGGTCGATGGGATGTCCGTGCCGGTAATGCTCACCGCCTCTTTGAGTGCCCGCGCAAAGGCCTTGAAGCTGGCCTCGGCCAGGTGATGCGGGCCGCCGCCGGCATAGACCGTCAGGTGCATCGTGATTCCGGCGTTGAAACACAGCGCCCGGAAGAACTCCAGCACCAGGTCGAGCTCGAAGTCGCCAGCCTTGCCGGCAAAGTGCTCTTCCCCGTGGATGATGAAATACGGCCGGTTGCAGATATCCAGGCTGACCTCGACCAGGCATTCATCCATGGGGATCTTGGCCAGGCCGAAGCGGGTGATGCCCTTCTTGTCTCCCAGGGCATCCTTTATGGACTGGCCCAAGACGATGCCGATGTCCTCGATGGTATGGTGCAGGTCCACATGCACATCGCCCTTGGCCTTCAGGTTGAGCGCCACATCGGCATGCCGGGCAAAGGATTCGAGCATGTGGGTGAAAAATCCCGAGGGGATCGTTATGCTGCTGGGGCCGCCATCCAGATCGAGCGCCAGCTCGATCGTGGTCTCCTTGGTCTCGCGTTTGATGGTTGCCGTCCTCATACATCCCCCCGCATGGCCTTTTTGAAGGCCTCGATGGCCTTTTCCAGGGCTGCGTTCTCGGCCCCGCCCTGGGCAAAGCCGGCCTTACCGCCGCCGCGGCCGCCGACCGCCGACAGCACGGTCTTCATGATCTTGCCCGCGTCCAGTGTCGCGGTCAAGTCGTTCGTGACCATGATCATGAAGGTGGCCTTTTCTGTGCCTGGGGCTGCCAGGAAGATGACACCCGACCCGAGCTTTTCTTTCAGCCGGTCGCCGATATCGCGCATCTGGGCGATGTCGCTGTCCTCGACCTTCTTGATGACGGCCTTAACCCCCCCGGCACTGAATCCCTCTTCATCGCCCGCGCTCGTGCCCGTGGCGATCTTGAGATTAAGCTCTCGGATCTTGCTCTCCTGCTCCTTGATGCGCGTCTGGAGACCGGCCAGCCGGTCAAAGATCTCGGGCGGGGCGCATTTCAGGCGTTCAGCCAGCTCGGCCACGGTCTGGGTGAGCTCGCGGTAATGCGCCAGGGAAGCGAGGCCGGCATAGGCCTCGATGCGTCGCAAGCCGGCCGAGACGCTGCCCTCGGAGATGATCTTGACCGTCCCGATCTCACCGGTGGAACGGCAGTGCGTGCCGCCGCACAGTTCTTTGGAGACACCATCGCCCATGGTCACGACGCGCACCTCGTCGCCGTATTTTTCGCCGAAGAGCGCCATGGCGCCCGTGGACATGGCCTGCTCCTTGGACATGAGCGTGGTCTTGACCGGCAGGTCTTCCAGCACGAAGCGGTTCACGAGATCCTCGATGGCTGCGATTTCCTCTGGGCGCAGGGCCGAGAAGTGCGTGAAGTCGAAACGCAACCGGGTATCATCCACGAGCGACCCGCTCTGATGGGCATGGTCGCCCAGCACGTCGCGCAGCGCCCGCTGCAGGAGGTGCGTGGCGCTGTGGTGGCGCATGATCGCGCGGCGGCGGTCCTCGTCCACGGCCAGGAGCACGTTCTGCCCCACGGCCAAGGTGCCGCGTTCCACCAGCACCTCATGCAGGAACACGCCCTCGGACTTGATGGTGTTGGTCACGCGGGCCTCGCCGCCCTCGAACATGAGCATCCCCGAGTCGCCCACCTGGCCTCCGGATTCCCCGTAGAACGGGGTCTTGTCGGTCACGACCAGACCCTGACCGCCCGAGAGTTTTTCCAGGTTTTTCAGGCCGTCTAAGGTCAGGATGGCAAGCACCCGGGCGTCGGCCTTCATGGTCTCATAACCCAGGAAGGTGGTCGCAGGCATGCCGGTTACCGAGCCCTGCCCCGCCTCGACGTTGGCAAAACTGCTGCCGGCGCGCGCCTTTTCGCGCTGCAGCTCCATCTGCGCTTCGAAACCGGCCTTGTCGACGCCTAAGCCTTTCTTGCGGGCGATGTCCTCGGTCAGGTCCACCGGGAAGCCGAAGGTATCATAGAGCTTGAACACGGCCTCGCCCGGGATGTCGGCCCCCGGCGCCAGGGACTCGGTGACCTCGGCCAGGAGGGCAAGGCCCTTGTCGAGCGTGGCCATAAAGCGCTCCTCTTCGTTGGCGATGACCTTGTCGATGAAGTCCCGGCGCGCCTTCAAATCCGGATAGACGGCCGCCATCTCCTCGATGACCTTGAGCGCCACCTTGTGCAGGAAGGCATCGCTCAAGCCCAGCATCTTGCCATGGCGGCAGGCGCGGCGGATGATACGCCTGAGCACGTAGCCACGCCCCTCGTTGGAGGGGAGGACCCCGTCGCAAACCAAGAATGCCCCGGCGCGGGCGTGATCGGCGATGACACGGATGGAGGTGTCCATGTCCGCGTCCGCCCCGTAGGTCTTGCCGGCAAGTGTGGCCGTGAACTGGATCAGGGGCTGGAACAGGTCGGTGTCGTAGTTGCTCTTAACCCCCTGGATCACGGCCGTGATGCGCTCCAGGCCCATGCCGGTGTCGATGCTGGGCTTGGGCAAAGGATTCAAGACCCCTTGGGTGTCGCGGTTGAACTGCATGAAGACCAGGTTCCAGATCTCGAGATAGCGGTCGCAGCCGCATTCCAGGTTGCATTCCGGCCGTCCGCAGCCGACCCCGGGTCCCTGGTCATAGATGATCTCGGAGCAGGGGCCGCAGGGACCGGTTTCGCCCATAGCCCAGAAATTGTCCTTATCGCCCAGGCGCACGATACGCGCAGGGTCCACGCCGACACGATCACGCCACAGGCCGAAGGCCTCGTCGTCGCTCTGATGCACGCTCACCCACAGACGCTTTGGATCGAGGCGCATGACGTTCACTAAGAGGTCCCAGGCATAGGTGATAGCCTGTTCCTTGAAATAGTCGCCAAAGGAAAAATTGCCCAGCATCTCGAAGAAGGTGTGGTGCCGGGCGGTCACGCCCACGTTTTCCAGGTCGTTGTGCTTGCCGCCGGCGCGCACGCATTTCTGCGAGGAGGCGGCCCGGGAATAGGCCCTGGTTTCGCTGCCGAGGAAGACCGGTTTGAACTGGTTCATGCCGGCATTGGTGAAGAGCAGGCTGGGATCGTCCTCGGGCACCAGGGTCGAACTTTGGACAATCGTATGACCCTTGCCCTGGAAATACTCCAGAAACAACGCACGGATTTCGGAGCCTTTCATGGCGCCTCTCCGCCGATCACCCGGTAGATACTTTCATAGGCGAAGCCCCGGCCGGCCAGGAATCTCACCATATCCTTCTTTCTCCCCTTTTCCTTTTTCATGACCATCCGAATCCTCTTTTCTTCCGTCAACTCTTTGGGCAGCGCCGCCAGCGACTGTTCCGCCAGGTCATCCGGTATCCCGATTTCACTCAGACGGTACGCGATAAGCCGGTTTCCGTATCCGCGCTCGGCCAAGATCTCGGCCCGACGCAGGCAGTAGCCTGGATCGTCGAGGTATCCGAGTTCCCTGATTCGTGCAATGGCGGGCTCGATGACCTCTTCCGGAGCGCCCTTTAAAGCCAGTTTTTTTTTAACTCAAAGGACGATATGGCCCGACGGGAAAGCACCGCCAGGCAATAGCCCACCGCCTTATGAAGGTCCTTTAAATCGTTCGCCATCTTGAGACATCTCTGCACGCACAACCTCTTCCGGCGCTCCCCCGCCCTCGAACATATCCCACTTGGCGTCGCTGGTGCCCATGATGCCCTTCATGCGCAGCGCGAAGTCGTTCGGGTTCGTGGAATGCCGCAAGGCCTCGTGGTAGGCCACGAGATCGTTTTTCACCAGATACATGAGGGACTGGTCAAAGGTCTGCATGCCGTAGTTGACCGTGCCCTGGCCGATAGCGTCGGGGATCTCCTCCGAACGGTGTTCATCTATGATGCACTCGCGGATGCGAGCCGTGGAAACCAGGATCTCGCAGGCCGGGACCATGCCGGTGGAATCCTTTTTCGGCAAAAGGCGCTGCGAGATGACCGCCTTCAAGACGCCGGCCAGCTGCAGGCGCACCTGCAGGTGCTGATGCGGAGGGTAGACCGTCACGATGCGCATCAACGTCTCGACCGCGTCCAGGGTGTGCAGGGTGGAGAACACCAAGTGGCCGGTCAGCGAGGCCTGCACGGCCATTTCGGCGGTTTCCATGTCGCGTATCTCGCCGACCATGATGAT
>JAKQBR010000218.1 GCA_029574005.1 Deltaproteobacteria bacterium
CCCATCGGGGTGGAAGAGAGCTGTTGCAAGATCTGCTCCATGGGCCCTTGCAGAATGCCGCGCTCAAGGAAAGGTGAGGGCACGCGGCGCGTGGGTGTCTGCGGTGCGACCGTGGATACCGTGGTGGCCCGGAACTTTGCCAGGAAGGTCGCGGCCGGTTCGGCTGCCCACTCGGACCACGCCCGTGAGGTCGTCATCACCTTTCTCAAGACGGCCAGGGGTGAATCGCAGGGTTTCTCCATCAAGGACGAGATAAAGCTTCTCGAGGTCGCTCTCGATTTCGGTATCAATATAGAGAAGCGTGACGTAAAGGACATAGCCATAGAGCTCGGCGAAAAGGCGCTGAACGAGTTCGGCAAACAGAGCGGCGAACTCATCTACGCGGGAAAGGCGCCCCTGCGCAGGCAGGAGATCTGGAGGAAGCTCGGGGTCCTGCCGCGCGGCATAGATCGCGAGATAGTGGAGGTGATGCACAGGACCCACATGGGTGTCGATCAGGATTACCGGCACATTCTCCAGCAGGCCGCGCGCGCGGCGATCGCTGATGGTTGGGGCGGCTCGATGATATCCACGGAGCTGCAGGACATCATGTTCGGCACCCCGGTGCCCGTGCTCGGCTCGATCAATCTCGGCGTTCTCAAGGAAGACCACGTCAATGTCGTGGTCCACGGCCACGAGCCGCTCCTGCCCGAGATGCTCGTTGCCGCCAGCCGCGACCCCGGCATCAGGGAGCTTACGGAAAAGGTCGGGGCAAAGGGTGTGAACCTGGCGGGCATGTGCTGCAGCGCGAACGAGATACTCATGCGTCACGGCATTCCCTGTGCCGGCAACTTTCTGCAGCAGGAGCTGGCGCTCGTCACGGGCGCCGTCGAGCTCATGACCGTCGACGTCCAATGCCAGATGCAGGGGCTGGCGAGCGTGGCGGAATGCTTTCACACGAAACTGATCACCACGTCCGACAGGGCCATGATCGAGGGCGCCGAACATGTCGAGTTCCATCCCGAACAGGGGCTCGATATCGCGAAGAGGATACTCGCCATGGCCATAGAGAACTATCCCAACAGGCGCCACGCGGTGTACATTCCGGCGGAGAGTCAGGACATGGTGGCGGGTTTCAGCCACGAGACGATAACCTACCTGCTGGGCGGTCTCTTCCGGGCAAGCTACAGGCCGCTCAACGATAATATCGCCAACGGCAGGATCAGGGGTGTCGCGGGTGTCGTCGGGTGCAACAATGTGAGAACACAGCACGATGCAGCCCATCTTGCCATGATACGGGAACTCATCAGGAATGATGTCCTCGTCCTGACGACGGGTTGCAGCGCCATGGCCTGCGGGAAGGCCGGGCTCCTTACCCCGGAGGCGGCTCATCTCCACGCTGGCGGAGGACTGGCGGAGGTCTGTGAGGCCATCGGTATCCCTCCCGTCCTTCATCTCGGGTCCTGTGTCGACAATTCCAGGATACTCATCGCCGCGACGGCCATGGTCAAAGAAGGCGGGCTCGGCGATGACCTGTCCGACCTGCCGGCCGCCGGCGCTGCGCCGGAGTGGATGAGCGAAAAGGCCATCTCCATCGGTCAGTACTTCGTCGCCTCAGGGATCTTCACTGTTTTTGGCACCACCTGGCCCACGCTGGGGAGCGAGAACGTTACGGAGCA
>JAKQBR010000162.1 GCA_029574005.1 Deltaproteobacteria bacterium
ACCCTATGCCCCAGGTCGGCCAGTGCCCGGCTGATGCGCCTGATGTAGACCCCCTGGCCTCCGCTGGTCGGATTCCCCCGGTAGGAGAGCAGGCATACCTTCAGCGGCAGATGTATCGCCCGCCTGGGGCGGGCAGGTCTGTTTCCGGGGCCGCCTGTCATCCGGTGTTCATGCGTACGCACAGGCCCCCCTTCCACTACCGGACATCGAACCAGACATCACCCATGAGAGCGGAAGGGGCATAGCCGGGTTGGCGTTTGCGCGCAATGTGCGTGATGATGCCGTCCGTGTAGGTATGGAACTCTTCTTCGGCCCTCTGGGGGTCGTAGACCGCCATGGCCGATATCTTGCCCGAGAGGAGCGAGCCGGTGATGCCGAAACCGTAGGCCGGTTCGACGAACCCGCCGAAGGTCCCGGTCAGGATGAAGTCCTTGTGATAGAGCCGTGGGCCCTTGGGCGTCAGTCCGCTGAACCTGCGCCACCTGTCGAAGCTCCGGCCCTCCAGGCGCTGCAGTTCCTGCTTGAAGTCCTCCAGGTTCTGGGCTGGAATTTCCTTGCGGGCAAAGAGCAGCACGTACCAGATGCCGTTCATGGACCCGGCATAGCCGTACTCGTTCGAATAGCTGCCGAAATACCCGGCCGTGGAGATGTAGTCCTTCTCGATCTCGGAATAGGCCCAATAGCCGGCAAAGACCGAGCACGGGATTTCCAGCCATTCATAGACCCCGGCCGACAGTCCGGTGGCGATGATGGTGCCCTTGGGCGCCTTTCTGAAATCGTCTTCCTTCCAGGGGGACCGGAATTCAAAGTTGACCCCTTCCCGGACGGCGGTACGGTACAGGACATTATCGAGCGAGGTGGGCCGGTGGCCGCGCTCCGTGTTGAATAACCCGGTCTCCTGGTAGGGGTTGACATCGACCTGCTCGCCGAACACGAAGGCCTTGAAACACTGCGTGCTCTCCGCAAAGGCCTCCCGGCAGTCGATGCCGATGTAATCGAAGAGCCTCTTCGAAACCGGGGTGGAATGCACGGAAGGGTGCCAGGCGGGTTCGCCGCCCACGCTGTCCTGTTTGTCGTACACGATGACGTTATACCCCGCGCGGTTCAAGTCAATGGCCGCCACCAGCCCGGCCGGTCCGGCTCCGACGATCTTGATATCTTTCTTGTTTGGCATGGCCCCCATCCTGTGCAGTGAAAGTGTCTTGATCCTCCTAGGCTGTAACGCCCCTGAAGCCCTGCAGGGCGTCCGCTATCTCCTTCAGGACCGCCGGGTCCTCGATGGTCGAGGGCACCGTGTATTCCTCATTGTCCGCGATCTTGCGCATGGTGGACCTGAGGATCTTGCCGCTGCGGGTCTTGGGCAGGCGCGCCACCACGGCGATGTCCTTCAGGCATGCCAGGGCGCCGATCTCTAAGCGCACCATCTGCACCACCTCTTTCTGAATCTCGGCAGGGTTCTTCTGCGCCCCGGTCTTTAAGACCACGAAGCCGATCGGCACCTGGCCCTTCAAGGCATCGTTCACGCCGATGACCGCGCACTCGGCCACATCCGGGTGCTTGGATACGACCTCCTCCATGCCGCCGGTCGAGAGCCGGTGCCCGGCCACATTGATCACGTCGTCCACCCGGCCCATGATGTAGAGGTACCCGTCCGCATCCTTGTACCCGCCGTCGCCCGTGGCATAGTATCCCGGGAACTCGGTCAGATACGACGTGACGAAGCTTTCGTCCTTCTGCCACAGGGT
>JAKQBR010000169.1 GCA_029574005.1 Deltaproteobacteria bacterium
TATCGCTGGCAAGAACGGCTAAGCATGTAATCACAGTTGAAATTGACGAGTCTATCCAGAAAAAGGCGATCAGTAATATCAAAAAAGCAGGACTTTCAGCAAAGGTATCCTTTTTGCTCGGCAGCATCCTTGAAACGGAGATCATAAAGAGAATACCAAAGGTTGATGCAGTTTTTATCGATCCTGACTGGGCAGTCACGGGGCCTGATCATATATATCGATTTCAACAATCAAACACCCAACCACCAGCGGATTTAGTTTTAAGGAATATGCTCAAGCTAACGGATAATGTGGCTATTGTCCTGCCACCATTTATACCGGTGGAGGAATTTGAAGGTCTCCCAAAACATGAGCTTGAAAAGATCTACCTGGGTGAAAGCCATGAACTTTATTGCCTTTATTTTGGCGACCTGATAAGATCATCGGGGAAGAGCGAGTTTCGTGTAACCGAATGACAGCCTTGCCGAACAATCGCTTCCAGACGACGATCGTACCTCGCGCGGCTGATGGGGACGTTCGCCCCAGACAGAAGCCATCGCTAAATCCATCCGATCAGAGAGCGCTTAAAGAACCGACTAGCCTCTGATAAACTCCAGCAGATCCGAATTGACCTGATCCTTAAGGGTCGTGCACAAGCCATGCGGAGCGCCCTCATAAACCTTCAGCTGCGCATTCTTCATCAGCTTGACCGTGAGCAGGGAGGAATTGGCAATAGGCACGATCTGATCGTCATCCCCGTGCAAGATCAGGGTCGGAATATCTATCTTCTTCAGATCATCGGTAAAGTCAGTTTCAGAGAATGCCTTGATGCAGAGGTAAACTGCCGGGAATCCGGCCCACATTGCCTGGAGCCAGAACGACCGGCGGACTCCATCCGAGACCTTGGCATTCAGTCTGTTGTAGCCGTAAAACGGCAGGGAAAAGTCATAGAAAAACTGCGAGCGGTCGGCATGGACGCTGGCGCGGAGATTATCGAAGACTTCAATAGGCAAGCCGCCCGGATTGGCCGCGGTCTTGAGCAACAGCGGCGGCACTGCGTCGATCAGCACGGCCTTGGCGGCACGCTTTGTGCCGTGGCGGCCTAGATACCGAACGACCTCGCCGCCTCCGGTAGAGTGGCCGACATGAATTGCATTCTTCAGGTCGAGTGCTTCGACGAGCGTTGCGAGGTCATCTGCGTACGTGTTCATGTCGTTGCCGTCCCATGTCTGGCTCGATCGCCCATGACCCCGCCGGTCATGGGCAATGCATCGATATCCGTGAGAGGCCAGAAAGAACATCTGATCTTCCCAGGCGTCTGCACTGAGCGGCCAGCCGTGGCTGAAGACAACAGGCTGGCCCGTTCCCCAGTCTTTATAATAGATCCGAGTGCCGTCTTTGGTCGTGATAGCGCTCATGGGATGCCATCCTTTCGGCTCCTTGTAATGGAGACCTCTGATTCAAAATAGATACCTTCAGGTCGAAATCAAATTTCCTGTGAATCCGTAAACCAATTACGGTCTGTGTACAAACTCATGACTGGGGTGTTGCATCGAAATAGGAATGAGCAGAAGGCATGAACTCACAGGGAAGCAGTGGCAGAAGTTCAAAGACTATCTTCCTCCCCAGAAACCTGAAACAGGACGGCCTGCGGAAGACCACCGCAAGATCATCAACGGGATTCTCTGGAAAGTGAGAACCGGAGCGCCCTGGCGAGATATCCCCGAGAGGTACGGGCCATGGGCGACGATATACAGCCGTTTCCGCAGATGGCGAGATGCCGGGGTATGGGACAGGATACTCTCGGAGCTGCAAGCAGAATCGGATACCGAGGGTCATGTGGATTGGACGATCCATTTCGTTGACAGGCTCGAATGTGCCGCGGCCGTTGTGCGCACCGCCAGCCGCGCGGCCCGGCTTCTCTTTGCACGGTGCTGATTCCGGCAAAAAAAGTGTCCGATGAAGGCGCATGCCCGCATATCATCTTCGTTCTGCAATCAAAACGAGAAGGAAGCGGTGACGGCTGAGATGTTTGTAAATTCGGCAAGGTAGCGGAAAAAGGGACGGATGTTTTATTGTTTCACGAATGCCCCTCGAACGGCTTATCTTTCATAATGGTTGCAATATATACATTTTATGAGTATATATCTAGCTACTTTGATCTAGTCTTTTAACAGCTTTGCTCTCGTTGCTTTGGCTTACATGGCAACCGGGCCTGGAGCCCGGGCATACATCACGACTGGAGGAGCAAAATGAGAGTGCATCAACCGTACGAAGAGACCACGATCCCCGGCATTTTCAGAAACCAGGTCGAGAAATCCCGTGACATAGTCTTTCTCAAGATCCGCGATGCCGACAAGAGGTGGAGAGAGTACACCTACGCCGATATCAGCAAGAAGGTGGACGCCCTGGCCTCGTACTTTCTGAAAAAAGGCGTCCAGCCGGGAGACAGGATCGCCATCTATTCCGGCAACCGGCCGGAGTGGGTGGTGTCGGACATCGCCTCCCTGGCCGTCGGGGCTGCCAACGTGACCGTGTATCCCACGAACTCAGGCCCTGAGGCCGAGTATATCCTGACCGATTCCGGATCAAAGATATGCATGTGCGCAGGGAAATTCCAGGTCGACAACCTGCTCGGGGAAAAGGATCGCCTCGGAAGCCTCCAGGAGATCATCGTATTCGACGACATCGGCTACGATGACCCCTTGGTGGTCAATTTTTCCGACGCCATCAGGATCGGCGGGGAAAACCTCGCTCTCGATGAGATCGACCGCCGCATCAGGGGGATCGACGTCGAAGAGACAGCGACCCTGATCTACACCTCGGGCACCACAGGCAATCCCAAGGGCGCTATGCTGACCCATTCAAACATGGTGTCCAACGTCATGCAGTTCACCGAGCATCACCCGTTCCCGGAGAGGGGGACCTGCGTGTCGCTCCTGCCGCTCTCCCACGCACTCGAGCGCACTGTGGGCTACAACTCCATGATGAAGGAGGGGGGCACCATCGCCTACACGAAAGGGTCGGACACCCTCATCGAAGACCTCAAGGACATCAGGCCCGTGCTGGGCTTATATGTGCCGCGTGTGCTGGAAAAGATCTACGAGGGGGTCATGGGGCAGCTGGAAAAGGCGCCCGGCTCCAAGAAGGCGCTGTTCAAGGCCGCCATGAACGCAGGGAACGCCGCGCTGCCCTACATTCTTTCCAACAGGCCCATACCCTTCCCCTTGGGCTGGGTCTACCGGGCATTCGACAAGCTCATCTACTCGAAGCTCAGAAAGGCCCTGGGGCTCGATCGCATAATCTCCCTCGGGATCGGCGGAGCTCCCCTTTCCAACGAGATCAATGCGTTTTTCCAGATCATCGGCGTGGAAGTGCATGTGGGCTACGGGCTCACAGAGACCTCTCCAATGACGCACCTGAACAGCCTGAAACATATCACGCCGATCAAGCTGGGCACCTGCGGCCCGCCGATTCCCCGCACCGAGTGCCGGATAGCCGAGGACGGCGAGATCATGGTCCGCGGGCCTCAGGTCATGAAGGGATACTACAACCGGCCTGAGGAAACGGCCAAGGTGATCACGAAGGACGGATGGTTCTACACGGGCGACATTGGCACAATCGACCAGGACGGGTACCTGACCATAACCGACCGGAAGAAGGATATCATCATCACCGCCGGAGGCAAGAATGTCGCCCCGCAAGTCATCGAGGGTATGTTCGCCGTCCACCCTCTCATCGAGCAGATCGCGGTGGTCGGCGACAAGAGAAAATACCTGGTGGCCCTCATCGTGCCCTGCTTCTCCGAGCTGACCAGGTGGGCCCAATCGAAGGGCATAACCGAGACCGACCCCGAAAAGCTCATCGCCAACCCCGAGGTGGTCGGAAAGTTCAGCGAGGTGGTCGACGAGCAGAACCGATCGCTGGGCCGTGTCGAGCAGATAAAGCGATTTACCCTGATTCACCGCCCGTTCAGCCAGGAGAGCGGAGAGCTCACCCCCACACTCAAGGTGAAGCGCAAGGTGGTCATGGCCAATTACAGCGACATCATCGAGGAAATGTATCGGGAGTAGGGCAGGGTCCCCGCTTCATGCGCCGGGGCTGCTGACTCGCGCCGCGGCGAGAGATCTGTATGGTGTGTATCGTGAGGTACCGTGGGGGCGTATGTTCATACATCGCTTCCCGGGCCTCCCGATCATCGATCGGCCCGAGGCGCCCGCTCCCGGCGATCTTTCCGCCCCGCATCACCCCAGCGATGACGGCCGGCAGGCTCGACTGTTCGAGAGCGCGAGCGTTGAAACGCTTTTTTTGCCTTGAAACGGATGCAACAAACGCTTCTGGTATGAATTCCTTCTCAATTAGGGTATAGAAGCGTCCCATGAATGTCATCGAGCTGAAAAACGACCAGGAGATTTACCGGTACCTCGATGCACTGGACGAGCGCGGCCGGAAGGTCGTTGCCGTCGATGTGGAGGCCGAGTTCAACTTGCACTGCTATGGCGAGCACCTCTGCCTCGTCCAGATCTTCGATCTCGAGAACGAGGTCATCATCGATCCCCTGAGGCTGAAGAATAGCGGGGGCATCAGGAGGTTTTTCGAAAAGCGCGACCTGCTGAAGATCATGTACGATTCGCTGGGCGATGCGGCTCTGCTCGAGACGGCGTACGGCATCAGGCTTCAGTCCGTGCTCGACCTGAGGCCCGCGGTTTCGCTGCTCGGCTACCCGAAGCAGGGCCTGGCGCACGTTCTCTGCGAGGAGCTCGGCATCGCTCCCCTGAACAAAAAGAAGTTCCAGCAGTACAACTGGATGAAAAGGCCGATCAGCGAGGCCGCCATCGATTATGCCATGGGCGACGTGAGGCATCTGTTCCGGCTCAAGGACGCGCTGTTCGACAAGCTGAAAGCCCGCGGGCTGCTGGATGATTACATCCTCCAGAACCTCATGCTCCAGGATGGGGCGGGCGGCAAAAAGAGCAAGCCGGCGAAGTACGAGAAGGCCAAGGGATACAGACAACTCGACAAGCACAGGCAGGAGCTGTTCAAAACGCTCTTTCTCGTGCGGGACGAGTTCGCGAAAAAGCTCAACAGGCCGCCCGACTATGTGTTCAGCAATGCAAAGCTCCTCGACCTGTGCAAAGCCGGCATCCAGGACCCGGCCTTCGTGCGGCAGGGCATCAACCCCGCGATCGCGCGCCCGGTGCACGACGAGATCTTCGGCCGGTTCACCGAGATCGTGCGGCGCCTCCAGGAGGGTGCCTGCTGTGGGGAAAGGGCGGCCCAGGCGCAGCGCAATCCCGGGAGAACCCCATGAAGAACAACGACATACTGAAGAAGCTCAGGATCGCGCTCAACCTCAAGGACACCGACATCATCGAGATCCTGAAGCTCGCCGATTTCGAGATCTCCAAGGCGGAGCTGTCCGCCCTGTTCAGGAAAGTGGACCATAAGAATTACAAGGAATGCGGGGACCAGATCATGCGGCGCTTCCTCGACGGCCTCATCGTCCGCAACCGGGGGAAGAGGGAATCCGGGGAGCGTCCGGGTGGAGCCGGCAGAGAATAGGGAGATGGGTATGACGTGCATGGCGCATGCGCTGCGACTTTCATCCGTATCATGCCCCATGATGTCTTGGGATGAGTGAATGAAGAAGGTCTTCACTTCCTGCTCATTGGCGGATGCATACTGTGTGAGAGCGCTTCTCGAGGCCGAGGGCATCCCGTGCGTCGTCCGGAACGAAACGCTGCTGCAGGGGCAGGCCACAGCGGACGGGCATCCTTCGGTATGGATCGTGGATGACGGCCGGCTCGAAGCGGCCGAGTCGATCGTGTCCGGATACCTGAGCGGTGAAGGCCTGTCGCGCGCCGTGGGCGGTCAGTGGAAGTGTCAGACCTGCGGCGAGCTGCACGACCCTCAGTTCACGACCTGCTGGCAGTGCGGCACGGACCGCACCAGAGACCGGTAGGGCACGGGATCGATAACGCGGAGCCGTCCTCACCTTCAGATGCCGGGAAATTCGGAGGGGCGGATCGAGATCCATCAGCACGAAACCGGATGGAATGCATCATTCTCGGGCTTGCCTGGCGTGGCTGTTTAGCGTATAAGCATTGCTTCTTTTAAAAAAATACAACAGAGGAGAATACCACTCGTGGCGGAAACAGACCTGGTGTACCGCGGAAAGTCGAAAGATGTCTACAACATCACGGAAGGGCCTCATGCCGGCAAATACCGGTTCGTCTTCACCGACAGGGCGACCGGCTACATGGAAAACGGAAAACCGGTCTTCGATCCCGGATACGATGTGGTCGTGGGCGAAATCCCCGGCAAGGGCGCCATCGCCTGCAGGTTTGCCACATATTTTTTCCGGCTGCTCAAAGACAAGGGCATACCCTCGCATTACATCGACACGGTCACGGACAACGAGATGATCGTGGAACCCGCCATAGCCCTCTCCATGCCGGCGGAGGCGCCTGAGTTCCCCGGTTCGGCGCCGCTTTTGAACCTCGAGTTCACCTGGCGCAACAATGCGACCGGGAGCTTCTGGAGGAGGTATCCCTTCGTGAGGCCGTGCAGGAACCTGCACAAGGTGGTCGAGGCATGGACAAAGGGCGACAGCGATACCCTCATCACTCTGGAGGCGCTGGAAGAGACAGGCGCGATGACCAGGGCCGAGATCGAGGAGAGCGTCGAGCTCGTGAAGAACATCGCAGACATCGTGTCCCAAGAGTTTTCATCCAAAGGTCTGCACGTCATCGACGGAAAGTTCGAACTGGGCAGGCTGAAGTACGGCAGCGACAAGATCGTGCTCATCGACGAGATTTCTCCGGACGTGCTGCGGGTATGCAGGGGATATTCCCCGGACGCAAGCGGCGACTGCACGGTGTACGGCCGGTGCACCCTCACGGGCTCCATAGACGGCAAGAGGACGATCAAGAACAGAAACCAGGTCTCGGCCTCCGACTTCATCGACATATTCCTGTAAAAGAACCGATTCCGAAGATCCCGTCGTTCGACCGGAAAACCCCGCTGCTTGCAGCGGGGTTTTTTATTTTTCAATTCGGCCCTTTACAAGTGAGATATATGGGATATATTTCTCAGAAGGAATATTTCACCTGAGAAGGTGCGATACCAGCACATAATGATGCCGGCTTCACATGACGCTCATCCGCGCTGATGCGCACTATTTTGCACCATAAAACTATGCAAAGGAGCGTGGTATGAAAAAGTATGGCGCGGAATTTATCGGGACATTCTGGCTGGTTCTCGGCGGATGCGGCAGCGCGGTGCTGGCGGCCGCGTTTCCGGATACAGGCATCGGCTTTCTCGGCGTCGCGCTGGCCTTCGGCCTGACCGTGCTCACCATGGCGTTTGCCATCGGGCATATATCCGGCGCCCACCTCAATCCGGCCGTGTCGGTCGGCCTGTGGGTCGCCGGCCGCTTCCCGGCAAAAGACCTGCTGCCCTACATCGTGGCCCAGGTGCTGGGAGGCATTGTTGCGGGCGGCGTCCTGTATCTCATCGCCAGCGGCGCGGCGGGCTTCGACGTGGCGCAGGGCTTTGCCTCGAATGGCTACGGAGAGCACTCACCGGGCGGGTACGGCCTGTGGGCGGCCATGCTGACCGAGATCGTCATGACCATGATATTCCTCTTTGTCATCATCGGCTCAACCAGCAGGCTGGCCCCTCAGAGCTTCGCGCCGATCGCGATCGGGCTGTGCCTCACCCTCATCCACCTGATCAGCATCCCGGTCACCAACACCTCGGTGAATCCCGCGCGCAGCACCGGCGTGGCGATCTATGCAGGCGGATGGGCGCTCGCGCAGCTTTGGCTCTTCTGGGTCGCCCCGATCATCGGAGGAGCGCTCGGCGCAGTGCTCTACCGCTTTGTCCGCAGCGACCGGGAAGTCGAGGCGGTAGCCCAGGCCGAGTAGATATCCGCTCCGGCACAGGGCCGGAATCTTCAGAGAATGGAAAGCCGGAGTCCAGGATCGAGGTCATCCAGGATCGGGCCAGGATCGGGGTCAGGTCTCGACATGTGACACTCCCTGTGTCACATGTCGAGACCTGACCCCATGATTTGTGTGACCCCATGATATGTGACTCCGTTGTAATTCTTCAGCAATTTGTATCCGCATCGAAATGGCCTGGTTTCAGAAGGAATTGTCACTGCCGGGCAACGCACACTTCGCCGCGAGCGGACGCTGCACAATCCCTTGTCCTCATTGCGCCTGCATCCGCCGGGCCGCGGAATGGGGCATCACGGACGATTATTTCGAGATGCCGGGCTTGCCCAAGGGCCGACGCTGACGCCGCTATTTTTTCGCGGGCAGGAGCATGTCCTGTATGCGCATCATGAACGACCCGATGTTGCCCGCGTATTCGGGCGAGCCCTCGAGCCTGATGTCGCCGTCCGCGGTGGCGGTCACGATGTCCTTGTTCTCGGCCAGCACACGGTAGGCTCCTTCTATGCCGTTGAAGCGCATGTGCACGAAAGGCGCCTTGCGGCCGTAGTGGCCGCGGCCGGACTTGGTCTTGCCCGCCTTCACCCTCAGGTACGCAGCAGGCCCGTCCGGATCGACCGACATCTGGTAGATGCGGTCGGGCTGCTTGAGGGTCCAGGCCGCCATGTCCTCGTCGCCGCCCTTGTTGAGCTGGCTCAGGGCGTTGGTGATCATGTACATGATCATCTTGACCTTGAGCTCGCGCTTGGCCGGGTTCTTGGGATTGACGTTGGGCATGAGGATGAGCAGGCCGAGAAGGAGCATGACGAGCCTCATGAGGAGCGGGAGCTTCCAGACCCCTTTCGGCAGGCCGCCGAAGACCGGTATGCCTCCGGTGAAGAGCGCGTTCATCCCGGCCGCATGCTTGAAGAGGAGCGCAATGTCTGGGCCGGGGTGAATTCCCTGGATCACGTCGAGCCCGCCATTTTTGAACTCCAGGTAGGCGCCGATGTCCGAGTCCTTTACTGCGAGCTGGATGACGCCGTCGAAGCCCGACAGGAGCTTCTTCAGAGGGCCTTTGTCCTCCTCGTGAAGCACCTTGAAGAGGGGCATGATGGACCTGAGCACGATCCGGTTCGTGAGCATCACCTTGTCTGTCATGGCCGCCACCTCTATGCCTCGTCTTCCCAGTCTTCGTCTTCTTCTATCTCCAGGCGCATGAGCTCGCCCACGGTCTCGACGATGCCGTCGGCGTCGAATTTGTAGTGGTGGTAAAGGTCTTCGGGGTAGCCCACGATGGAGTAGCAGTCGGGCACGCCGAGCTTTCTGAAGGCGCATGCCTTGCCGTTCTCCACGATGACCTCGGCCACGGCGGAGCCGAGGCCGCCCATGACGTTGTGCTCTTCGACCGTGATGATGCGGCGCGTGTCCGTCACCGCCTTGATGATCGCGTCTCGGTCGATGGGCTTGATGGTGTGCATGTTGATGACGCGGGCACTCAGACCCTGCCTGTCGAGAACATCCGCAGCGCGCATGGCCTGGAGCACCCCTACGCCGCATGCGATGATGGCGACGTCCCGGCCGTCACGCATGGTGATGGCCCTGCCGATGGCGTAGCCGTAGTCCTGTGTCTTGTTGACGGGCGGCTCGAAGCCTCTCCCCACGCGGATATACACGGGCCCGGGCCACTCCATGGCCGCAACCACTGCGTTGCCCGTCTCGATGCCGTCGGCCGGAACGATCACGGTCATGTTCGCGAACGACCTCATGACCGCCAGGTCTTCGGTGCAGTGATGGGTGGAGCCCGCCTGGCCGAACGAGATGCCCGCATGAGTGGAGATGATCTTGACGTTCAGGTTCTGGTAGCAGATGTCCGTGCGCACCTGCTCGGCGCTGCGCAGCGCCGTGAACGCGGCGAAGGTGGAGACCACCGGCCTCAGGCCGGCCTGGGCGAGGCCAGCCGCCATGCCGAACATGGTGTTCTCGGCAATGCCCACATTGAAGAACCTCTCCGGAAACTTCTTCCCGAAACGCCCGATCTTGGTCGAGCTCGCGAGGTCCGCAGTGAGCGCCACGAGATCGGGATATCTTTCTCCCAGCTGGGAGAGCACCTCGCCGTATACTTCGGCCTGGGTCAGCTTGTCGCCGTCTGTAACCGACCATGTCATGCCTTCAGCCATATACCCCTCCTCAACCGAGCAGAGCCCGGTAATAGGTGTCCACGCTCTTCAGGGCCTCGTCCCTCAGATCGGAGTTGAGCCCGCCGTAATGCCACTGCGCCTGGCCCTCCATGAGGCCCACACACTTGCCCTTGACGGTTTTGCAGATGATGGCGCAGGGCTTGCCGCTTACAGACTGCGCCTGCTCAACGGCCGAGCCGATGGCCGCGAAGTCGTGGCCGTCGATGGTGAGCGCCTCCCACCCGAAGGCCCTGAACTTCTCGTCGATGGGCTCCAGCGTGGTGATCTTCTCGGTGGGGCCGTCGATCATGAGGCCGTTGCGGTCCACGAAGGCGGTGAGATTGTCGAGCCTGTGGTGGCCCGCCAGGATGGCGGCCTCCCAGATCGTCCCCTCGCACAGCTCGCCGTCTCCCATCATCACGTAGGTGCGATAATTCTTTTTCTGGAGCTTGGCCCCGACAGCGAGACCGACACCGATGGCCAGCCCGTGGCCGAGCGAGCCGGTGGAAGCGTCGCAGCCCTTGACCTTCAGGCTGTCCAGGTGCATGCCGAAGGGGCTTCCGGTCTTGTTGAAGTCCTTCAGCAGAGCTTTGTCGAAGTAGCCCCTGGCCGCCAGCACCGACGCCCAGCCGACCCCTCCATGACCCTTGCTCAGGATGAACCGATCGCGGTCGGCCCAGTCGGGCCGTGCGGGGTCGATGTTGAGATACTTGAAGTAGAGAGCCACGAGAACATCGGTCTGAGAGAGCGATCCACCGATATGCGACCCCCCGCAGGTGAAGGTGGTCTCGATGATCGTCTTCCTGATATCCCAAGAAATCTGTGTCAGTTCACTTATCTCTTCCGGCGTGAGCGGCATCTTGAACGCCTCCTTTCCATTTCTCCAGGCTAAAAAGCCCTGTGCCACGCTTTATTGACAAATTTCACAATGCTGTTGAGGACCACGAGCGGAACATCCCGCACGTCGAACAGGGGCGAGGGCATGCCGAACGCCATCGGCAGCACGCTCGTGAGCTGGACGGCGCCGATGGGGCACCCCTTGACCCGCTTGATCTTTCCGGCCCTGATCTTGCCCCTGACCTCGGTACAGTCGCCGATGAGCAGGCAGAGCCCGTTTCCCGCATCCACATCGCCGTCATAGATGCCGGTGACGATCGCGCCTTCTTTCGCGTTCTTCAGCGAGCCGGGCCTGCGCGCGTCGATGGTGCCCAGGCTGCCCTTGACCGCTGCCATGCACCCCCCGTAGCAGATCTGGTTCGTGTTCGGTCCGATCCCCTCGTAGAAGCGGATCCTCGTGTCCAGCTTCTGCATATCCTGGAACTGGCTGACGATGCCCGAGGTCTTTGCCGCGAGCTCTTCGACGGTCACGTCTCCCAGCACGCTCACCGAGTCTGGATCGATCGATCCATAGCCTCGCTCGGAGGCGATCCGCAGGTGGTTCACCTGCTCGGGCCGATAGCCGAGGATCTGAGCTGCGACAGTGTCGGCTGCGATGGGGTCGTTGCTGATCATGATCAGCCCCAGATGGAAAGGCTTGGCGCACGACTCGAACCCGTGGCCGATGATCACGGCATCCGAGATGACCATGTCGGGATAGCCGATCTCGAGGACGTCCACGATCTTGTCGTTCAGCCGGTCGTCGTGGAAGAGCATGCGCTCCTTGTGAAGAAGGCTTCCGATGTTGAGCTTCAGCGCATTGGTGATCTCGCAGCAGATGTGATACTTGAGCTTGGGCATCCAGATCTTGAAATCCGCGTCGTGGATGAGGCGGGGGCACAGGAGCGTCTTGTGGAACTTGCCCTTCTTGAGCGTCACCTTCTCGTACCGGTCCTCGTTGAAGTCGACGATGGGAACCCCGTGCCTCCGGCCCATGTCGTAGTAGCCCGATTCTTTGAAGTTGAGCCGGGTGGGTATGGCATAGCCGCCGGATTCGCCGATCGAAAGATCGGTGATGCCGGGAAAGCTCCGGACCTTGTCCGCCACGACGCCGACCAGCTCGGGATGAGTGAAGGCGTGCTGCGAGTAGTTCTTGTTGGCGAACACCACGTTGGGCTTGATCAGCACCCTGCCTTGCGGCCTGCGTCCGAGCAGCTCGAATCCCTCGTTCACGACCGCGTTCATCTTCTCCGGATCGTATCTGTCGACCCTTCGCAGCAGAACCCATCGGCTTTTGGACATCACATTCCTCCTTTTCCGTGGTGCATGCATCCAGAGCAGGCGCCTCTGCGGGCGCCGGCATCGCTTGTATTCCCCCGTTTCATGAACGGGTGCGCCCGATTTTCCTGCGCGCCAGCCACACGGTCGCGTCGGAAGTCGCCCGGGTGAGACGTCCGTTGCTCAGGCGGTGCATGAGGTAGAGAAACCGCGTGAGCGGGCCGGGGATGCACAGGTACTGTCCCTTTGCCACGGCCTTCACGATGGCCGCGGCAGCGTATTCGGGGCTCATGATCCCGGCAAGGTTCTTCATGGCCCGGCCTTCGGCGGGAAGGGTCCTGGCCTCGTCGAGATTCATCGGGGTGTCGACCTCTGGCGGGCAGACAACGGTGAGCTTCATGCCCAGGGGCCTTAGCTCGTAGCGGAGACTGTCCGCGAAGCCCAGGAGCGCGGCCTTCGACGTGCCGTACGAGGTGTATCCGAACATGCCGAAGAGCCCGGCGGCCGAGGAGAGGATCACGATGTGGCCCTTTCTCGGCTTCATGTCGGCGAGCAGGGCGCTGATCATATTGCGGGTGCCATAGAGATT
>JAKQBR010000178.1 GCA_029574005.1 Deltaproteobacteria bacterium
TTGACGTGCACAATGCCGCGATCTCTTCCCTCACGGTTATGGGGTCGTCGGCCAAGTCAAGGATCTTGTCGAACACCTTGACGGCCTTGGCGGTCATATCCTTTTCGAGCAGGACCTTGCCGAAATTCAAGCCGCGTTCGAGGTTGCGCGGTGATATGCGCACGGCCTGTTCGTAATACTGGGCCGCCTTGTCCATGTCACCGCGCTGCAGGGCCAGATCGCCTAGAGAGTGGAAGGCGAAGACATCCATGGGATTCATGCGCGCGGCCCTGAGGTAGTACTTTTCGGCGGAAGCGATGTCTCCCTGTTTGCGATACAGGTGGCCCAGTTCCCTGATCGGTCGCGAAGATTTGGGATTGGCATCCAAGGCCTGCATCGCCTCTTTCAGAGCCTCGACCAGCTGTCCCTTTTCTTCGAGAATGCGGGCGTTCTTGAGATGCATGAACATGGGCGGCGGATTGTTGGCCTTGTCGATCACCGACTTGATCCTCTCTTCCAATGACTTGACCGTGACCGGCTTCAGGATATAGGCGTCGATCTCGCTCTCGGCCGCCTCGGCCACGATCTCCTGGTTGGCGTCAGCCGTGACCATGACGACCGGCATATCACGCAGCTTCCGATCATCCCGGATGTGCCCGAGAAGCTCCACACCGGTCATGATCGGCATATTCCAATCCAGGATGGCCAAGTCGATCTGGGCGTCGGACTTCAGGAGCTTCCAGGCCTCCTGACCGTTATAGGCATAATGGATCTGTCCGCCCACATTCAGGATCTTGAGCATGCTCCTGATAGCCTTGCACATGGATTCCATGTCATCAACAATCAAGACGTTCATGGAATGCAGGTCCAACATAGGTCCTCCTGATTATTCTGGAGCGGTAGTATATATGGTATTCTCGGAAGGTTTCATTTTTTGATGAGCCACGAAAACGCCCGAGGGCTTATACCCGATCGAGCCCAAATAAAAATTGCAAAGGCGGTGCATTATGATTATAAGGCCAGGATACCATGAAGATATCCGCGTGCATGATCACCTTCAATAACGCCCGCACGGTCGAACGCGCGCTCGCAAGCGTCAAACCCTGGGCGGATGAAATCGTGGTCGTGGACTCCTATTCAACGGACGAGACGCCCTCGATCGTCAGACGCTATACCGAGAATTTCGAACAACGCGCCTGGCCCGGCTTCAGGGACCAGTACAACTACTGCATTTCCAAGGCCCGGAACGAGTGGGTGATCTTCATCGACGCCGACGAGGTCATATCACGAGAGCTCGCGCAGGAGATCATGGCGCGCTTGGATGGCGACGCCGGGAGCTACCACGGATACATCGCGCACCGCCGCACGTTTTACCTCGGCCGCTGGATCATGCACGGCGGATGGGTGCCCGACTGCGAGATCAGGCTCTTTAAAAAATCCGCCGGCGCCTTCGAAGGCGGCCTGCACGCCAACGTCAAGGTAAGGGGACCGGTTGGAGAATTAAAGGCCTTCTACCAGCACTTTAATTACCGCGATATCGCGGATCAGATCGACACCATCAACCGCTATTCAGCCACCGCGGCTCAGGACATGTTTTCCGAAGGGCGGCGGTTCCATTTCCATGATCTGATCCTGCGGCCGCCCATCCGCTTCATCAAGGAGTATTTTTTCAAGCGCGGATGCTTAGACGGCATGCCGGGACTTGTGATCGCCTGCTCCACCATGTATTATGTCTTCATCAAATACGCCAAGCTCTGGGAACTGGAGAAAGGGCTTAAAGGGTAAGGCATGACGGACTATAAGGCATTCTTTCAGGGCAAGAACGTGCTCATCACGGGCGGCCTGGGTTTCGTGGGGTCCAACCTCGCCATCGCACTGGCCGAGGCCGGGGCGAGAGTTACGATCGTGGACAACATGCTGCCCCGCCAGGGCGGCAACCTCTTCAATATCGAACCGGTCAAAGACAAGGTCAGGGTCAATCTCAGCGATGTACGCAATCAGCTCTCCATGAATCACCTGGTCAGGGATCAGGAGATCATCTTCCACCTGGCCGGACAGGTCAACCATGTGGACTCCATGCGCAACCCCATCCAGGATCTGGACATCAACTGCCACGGCACGCTCTCCCTGATGCAGGCCCTGCGCTACCATAACCGTGAGGCCCTCGTGATCTATTCCGGAACGCGGGGCGAATACGGTTCGAGCGTGGCGCTGCCGGTGGCGGAGGACCATCCCACCAACCCCAAGGGCCTGTATGCCGTGACCAATCTGGCGGCCGAGAAGATGATCATCGTGTACAACCAGGTGTACGGGATACCGTCGGTATGTCTGCGCATCACCAATACCTATGGTCCGCGGCACCAGATGATGCATGACGAGTACGGGGTCTTCAACTGGTTCATCAAGAAGGCCATCGATAACGAACCCCTGCCGGTCTTCGGCGACGGCATGATCATCCGGGACTTCCTCTACATCGACGACCTGGTGGAATGCATGCTCATGACGGCCCGCACGAGCGCGGCAAGGGGCGAGGTGTTCAACGTGGGCGCCGGTCAGCCCGTGACATTTCGGGCACTGGCCGAGAAGATCGTGGCGATCGCGGGTTCGGGCAGCTGCACCTTCACCGAGTTCACGCGCGAGCGCTCCGAGGTGGAGCCCGGCGATTACTGGGCCGACATCGGCAAGATCAAGCGCGTGGTAGGCTGGGAACCCAGGACCTCCATGGAAGACGGCATCCGCGCCACAATCGAGTTCTATCGCCGCAACCGCGAACACTACTGGCTGGAAGACCGCCGGCCGGAAGATATCGACGTGGTGCTCTAAGGCATGGGTATCGATTTTTTCGATTTCAAGCGCGAGATAGCAGCAGAAGGCGCTGAGATCCTCGCCGCCCTCGAGAAGGCGTTGCGTTCCGGGCGCTACATCCTGGGTGAGGAGGGGGCACGCTTTGAGGAGCGCTTTGCCGGTGTGTGCGGGTGCCGCCACGCCCTCGGCGTGGCCAGCGGCACGGACGCGCTCTTCCTGGTCTTGAAGGCCTGGGGGGTCGGGCAGGGTGACGAGGTTATCACGGTGGCCAATACGTTCGCCGCCACGGCCCTGGCCATCGCCTATACCGGCGCAACCCCGGTGTTCGTCGATATCGCGCCGGATTCCCACCTGATCGATCCAAGGTGCATCGAGGCGGCCATCACCCGGAAGACCAAGGCCATCATACCGGTACACCTCTACGGACAATGCGCGGATATGGACGCCATCATGGCCATTGCCGACCGGCACGGAGTGGCGGTGCTCGAGGATGCCTGCCAGGCCCATGGCGCGCTGTATCGGGGCAGGCAAGCGGGCGGCCTGGGCCATGCCGCGGCCTTCAGCTTCTATCCGACCAAGAACCTGGGCGCCTACGGCGATGCCGGGGCGATCACGACCAATGACGCGGACCTCGATGGAAGGCTCCGCCTGCTGCGCAACTACGGTCAGACCGACCGCTACCATCATGTCATCAAGGGCTACAACTCGCGTCTGGACGAACTTCAGGCGGCCCTCTTGAACGCCAAGCTCAAGCGCTTCATGGACTGGACCGCCCGCCGGCAGGAGGTGGCGCGGCGCTATGACGAGCATCTGGCCGGCATCAACCTGATACCGCTCAGACTCGAAGAGGGCTCGACGCATGTGTATCACCAGTACGTGATCACCGTGCCTGAGCGCGACGCCCTGCAGGAGCACCTGAAGAGTCGCGGGATCGCGACCCTGATCCACTATCCCGTACCGCTCCACAGGCAAGCGGCCTTCGGCGATGCCAGAGTGGTGGGCGATTTGCGGCAGACCGAGCTGAGGGCCGCGCAGATCCTGAGCCTGCCCGTCCATCCCTGGCTGAAGGATCAGGAGGTGGACCAGATCATAGGCGCTGTCCTGGATTTTGTGCGCCGGTGACCTACGGCACGTGCCATGAAGATATGCATCGCCATTGAAAAGTTCGATCCGGCCGTGGGCGGGGCCGAACGCTACTGCTGGGACCTGGCGCACTACCTGGCCGGCAGGGGGCACCGTGTGGCCGTCGTCTGCATGCATGCGGCCAACGGCCTGGCATCCTCCATAACCGTGCGGCGTGTGCGCCCCCTCAAGTTCCCCCAGGGCTTGAGGCACCTGAGCTTTGCACTGCTGCACCGTCAGGTGGCGCGCGGCATGCCCGACTATATCCATTTCGGCGTGGGCAACACCTTTTTCATGGATATCTATCAGCCCCATGGCGGGGTGCACAAGGCCTGGTTCGAGCGCGACAGCCTGCGCACAGCGCCGTCCATCAGACCCTGCCTGCGCCTCCTCAAGCGCCTGAGCCTCAAGGATATGGTTCAACGCGGCCTGGAGTGGTGGACCTTCAAGATGACCCGGCCGCGCGTGATCGCCATCTCAGAGATGGTGGCGCGCGATATCCGGGACCTGTTCGGGTATCCTCAAGAGCGTATCCGCCTGATCCCCAACGGCATCGACCAGGTCAAGTTCAGCCCGGACAAGCGCGCCAAGCGCCGGGAGGTTAGGGAGCGAATTGGCCTTAAGGACGGCGAGTTCGTGTTCGTGTTCGTCGCCAACAACCTGGCCCTGAAAGGCTTTCACGTACTCCTGGAGGCCTGCCGACGGATCGATCCCCGGCACTTCAAGGTGCTGGTGATCGGGCCGGCCTCCGGGAAAGACCAGGCCGAGGCCCAGAGGCTTGATGGGACCGTCGTCTTCGGCGGCAGAGCAACGGACCTGGAATATATCTATCCGGCCTGCGATTGCCTCGTGCATCCGAGCTACTACGATGCCTGTTCGCTGGTGGTGCTCGAAGCCCTTGCCTCGGGCATCCCGGTCATCACCACCTCCGCCAACGGCGCCGGCATGTTCGTGGGCGGGAGCGGCCGCGTCATCCCGCCCGCGGATCCTGACGCCCTGGCCCATGCCATGAGAGAGGCATGCTCGGGTAAGGTCGTCCTCAGCCAGGCAGTGGTCTTCAAAGATCAGGACGCTGTCTTTGCCGAGGTCGAGGCATACATGCTATCGGGAGGGGAGGCATGAAGGTTCTGGCCCTCATCCAGGGTATGACGGTGGCGGCCAGCCGTTACCGCATCCTGCAGTACCTGCCGTATCTCGAGGGGCGGGGCATCCAGACCGATGTCCGCGAATTTCCCCGCACCCTTGGCCAGTATGCCCGCCTGTATCAGACGGCCGCCGACTATGACTGCATCTTCGTGCAGCGCAAGCGCTTCCATTTCCCGTTCCTGAAACCGTTGCGACAGCGCGCACGGCGCATCGTCTACGACCTCGACGACGCCGTGATGTACAAGAATTCCCTGGCCGGCCGCCCCTATTCGCGCACCCGCCGGGCGCGTTTCGAGGCCATGGTGGCTGCCAGCGACTGTGTCGTGGCCGGCAACAGCTTCCTGCGCGACCAGACACTTCTCTACAACGATAGGGTGACCGTGATCCCGACCTCCATCCCTGCGGATCGCTACAGCCTCAAGGACTATGCCAGGACCAAGGAGGTCGTGACCATCGGCTGGATCGGCGACCACGGCAGCATCCACTATCTTCAGGCCCTGCAGCCGGTCTTCGAGGAGATCGGAAGGCTTTTCCCCGGCAGGGTGGAACTCAAGATCATCTGCGATGTCTTCTTCGACTGCGAGTATATCCCAGTCAGAAAGGTCATGTGGAGTGAGCACAGCGAGGTCGAGGAGCTGAAAGGCATCGACATCGGCGTCATGCCCTTGAAGGACGACCCCTGGTCATGGGGTAAGTGCGGGCTCAAGATCCTGCAGTATTTCGGCGTGGGCGTGCCGGCCGTCTGCACGCCGGTGGGGGTGAACCGGGATGTGGTGACGCCGGGGCGCAACGGCGCCTGGGCCAAATCGCACGAGGAATGGGTCAGCGCCCTGGCGCGCTTCATAGCGGACGGCGAACTGCGGAAAAGAGCCGGTCTGGCTGGCCGAGAAACCCTGGAGCGGGGTTATACCCTCGAAGTCAATGCCCCCAGGCTGGTGTCCGCCATCACCGGCACCGGACGGTAAGGCCGCGTTCTCATAAGCTCTTGCCGGTCTGATCCATGATGAACCGCCAGCAATCGAGGATATCATCGCGTTCCCGTTCAGGGGAATACGTCTGTCTGATGAAGTCCGAGGCCCGGCGGGCCATGCGCCGGATGGTCTCGGGCTCTTCGCGGTGCAGGCTAAGCACGGTGCTCACGGTTTGGGCAAAGCTCAGGATATCACCCATCTCGACCGGGAAGCAGAACTCGGGCTTGAAGTACTCGCGGCCGCCCATGCCGTGATACCCCACCACGATGCACCCGCAGGCCATGGCCTCGGCCGGGGGCAGGGAAAACCCTTCCGGATAGCCGAAGCTCAAGAACATGAGCGATTCCTGCATGATACGGGCGGTCTGCTTTTCGCTTAGGCCTTCGATGGGAACCACGCCGACACCCTCCAGGTCGCCCGCGAATCTCAGGATATTGATGACCTGCAGGGCATGGTCGGGGTTTTTGCGGGGCATGAAACAGATCTGGGGCTTCTTTTCAGTCTGGAAGAAGAACAACTTCGGGTCGATGGCGTTATGGATGCGCAGCACCGGAAGATGGGGGAAGGCCCGCATCAGATAGGCACGGTTGTCGTCCGAGACTACCATGGCCGCCCTGACGCCCGGGTCGGTATACAGCACACGGCGCGCATGCACGTCCATGGACAGCCCGCCGAAGGTGTTGTAGGCGTTCTGGTTGAAGACCACCTTGGCCGCCGGGGAGGCAAAGAGCTTCCTGAAAACGCGCGCCGCCTTGGGGCGCTCCTCGGGATGGGCGTACAGGGGGCCGTAGACCTCGGGGATGACGAGATAATCTTCGGCCGTGAGCGTAATCCTGCCCATATAGGCCACGCGGGTAGCGTTCTCGAACCAGGTGCAGCGAAAGCCCCGCTTGCGGTGCAGGACCGAGGCCCGGATACCGTTGGCGTTCAGGACATCCACGTCGCGGTAGATGATCTTCACCCCACCCACGGGGGTGTTGTAATCCGGCGACCAGTAATAGATCATGGGCGTGCCCCTTGATTCATGGCGTTCGACGGCCGTCGTCGCCGTGTTCGCAGAAGTCCAGAAAATCGGCGAACGACGGGAAGCGGGGGGCATGGCTGCGTTTGAATGTCTCGTAGTATTCCGGCGAGGTCTGCCTGATCACGTCGATGCCCGCCGCCTCGGCTTCGGCGGCGCCTGCGAAGAGGTAGAAGAACTCGGTGAAGTCCGCAAGCGTCGGCATCGCGCCGCGATTTTTCCTGATCGACAAGGCGAACTCCCTGGCCTCGTCGAGCTCGCGCCGCCGGTATTTCTGGTAGAGCTCATCGATGCTCATGATGACGCGGGCCGGGTTGCCGGCGGCCACGGTGTTGTCGGGTATGCGGCCTTTTACCACGCTGCCGGCGCCGATCACGCAGTTGTTGCCGATAACCGTGTTCTTTAAGACCATGCTGCGCATGCCGATGAAGCAGTTGTCGCCGATGGTGACTGGCCCGGCCGATCCGAAGCACTCGCCGGGGTGGAGCTCTCGCAGGACGCTGTAATCGAAGCCATGGGTAAGGATGGCAACCTCCAGGGATATCTTGACCTTGTTGCCGATGGTGATGAGCTCCGGATTGCTGGGGTCGACGAACTGGGTGGCGGGCCGGAAGAACTCGCAGCCCTCGCCGATGCGCGCGCCTTTGCGGCGCAGGTAAGCGATATAGGACTCGGAGCTGCGATTGGCCACATCACGTTTGGTCGGCAGCGAGAACTTGCGTCTGAAAAAAAGCAGCCACTTCTCCAACGACATGTCTTCTCTAATCCCTCCGTCCGTCGCATCGTATGTGCAGGCGCGAGAAAAATCAAGCCTCATTCCATCTCTCGCCGCTTGCGTCTTACGGCGAACTTCCCTATAGTCAGCCAATGCAGCCGCGTAAACCGAAATTGCCAGCGTGGGTGAGTGAGCGCATCCCGGGATGGACTCTCTCGCCTTCGGTTGTGCTCCTGATGGCCGCCATCATCTGCGGCCTGGTGATCTGGCTGGCGCTCGAGCACCGCGGCGCGGATGGATCACGGCGGATGCTCGCCGACGAGCAGGCCGGGGTGGTGCGTATGGCGGCCGGCGCTCTGGAGGCGAGCCTCGGCATGCCCTTGTCACAGGCCGCCATCATGGCCCGCTATGACCTGGGAGAGTTCTTTCAAGGCCAAGGGGCGATCGGGTCGGTCGTGGACCGTCTGCAGGCGGGCCTGGCCGCATACCCGGACGTGATCGCCTATACCCTCGTGGATATCGGCGGTGAACTGGTCTATGCGCAAGGCATCGAGTCCGAGGCGGGAGACGCGGCCATCAACCGGTCGCTGGAGTGGGTCAAGCAGCTCCGGCTCGATGCCGCCATGCCGCCGGATGCCGTGACCATGACCACGCCGGAAACCGCGGCGTCCCTCACGACGATCGGCCAGCTTTTCCCCGTGCGTCTGCGTGATGAGACCGTGGGCGCATTGATCGTGGCCATCGATATCAGGAAGGCGGCCGCGCGGGTCTTCGAACCGGCGAAAGACCGCGTGTCGGGCTGTTTCCACCTCATGGATTCCCGGGGCGCCATTCTCCATCAAACAGGGCACAAAGCCGCCGGGGCGGCGCTCAATCAGGTGCGGCGGGAAGATCTCGATGACCTGCTGGCGCGTATGCGGCAGGAGCGCTCAGGCACCGTCGTCTGCAGACAGACCGGGGCACTTTCCGGGTTGTTGCCGCCCCGCATGCTCGTTTCCTGGGACCACCTCATGGTGGGACCGGGATCGTTTGTCGTCTGCCGCACCGCGCCCATGCGGCGCTGAGGACAGGGTGATGTCTCACGTATAGGGGGGCAGGTTCCATGATACTCTTCAACCCGAAAAGATATGATCGCTGGCATGCCGACGAGCGTTCCAAGGAGATCGTGCTCAAGACCATCGCGTTCTTCGAGGACAAAGGCCTCAGGAAGATCAAGGCCGACGACGAGGGGCGTGTGTGGTATGAGGACTTCCTGGCCTTCATCAGGCAGGAGCACATCTTCGCCGCCTTGCTTACCCCCGCGGGTTATGGAGCGCCCGAGTCCCGCTGGGACATGTGGCGCATCAGCGAGTACAGCGAGGTGTTGGCCTTCTACGGATTGCACTACTGGTATGCCTGGCAGGTCAGCATCCTGGGCCTGGGACCGATCTGGATGGGATCAAACGAGGACATGAAGCATGAGGCCGCCAGACTTCTGGCGGAAGGCGGGATCTTCGCCTTCGGCTTATCGGAAAGGGAGCATGGGTCCGACCTGTATGCCACCGAGATGATGCTTCTGCCTCAAGAGGACGGCGGCTTCCTGGCGCGCGGCGAAAAATACTATATCGGCAACGCCAACAAGGCCCCGCTCATCTCCACCTTCGGCAAGGTCCAAGGCACGGGCGAATTCGCCTTCTTCGCGGTCAGGACCGGTCACGGCGGCTATGAGTGCGTGAGAAGGATCAACACCTCGGGAATGCGCCCGGCCTACGTGGCGCACTGCAAGCTCACCGACTATCCGGTCGCTCCGGAAGACCTGATTTCGCGTGGTCCCCTGGCGTGGGAAAGCGCGCTCAACACGGTCAATGTCGGCAAGTTCGGGTTGGGTTTCGCCTCCATCGGCATCTGCACGCACGCCCTGTACGAGGCCATGGGCCATGCCGGATCACGCGTCCTTTACGGCCGTCCGGTAACGGATTTCTCGAACGTGCGCACCCTGCTCACCGAGGCCTTCACCCGTCTGATCGCCATGAAGCTCTGCGGCATGCGCGCGGTCGACTACCTGAGATGCGCCTCGGAGGATGACCGGCGCTATCTGCTTTTCAACCCGATCGCGAAGATGAAAGTCACTGCCCAGGGGATAAAGGTCATGGACCTCCTCCATGAGGTCATGGCCGCCAGGGGTTTCGAGCAGGACACCTATTTCGAGATGGCGATCCGCGACATCGGCATGCCGCCTAGGCTCGAGGGCGCCGAGCGGATCAACCTGGCCCTCATCATAAAGTTCATGTCCGGCTATTTCTTTGCCCACCAGGATTACCCCGAGGTCCCGAGACGGGCCGATCCCGCCAACGACGGCTATCTCTTCCGACAGCATACCGGCGGACTCTCCAAGATACAGTTCCCGGATTACCGCAAGTGCTATGAGGGTGTGAACATCCCCAGCGTGCTGGTCTTCCGCGAACAGGTGGAGCTCTTCAAGGAGTTCCTCATCAAGATCCCGCCCACCAAGAAACAGGCCGCCGATATCGACTATATGCTTGGCGTGGGCCAGCTCTTCACGGTAATCGTCTATGCCCAGCTCATCCTCGAGAACGCAAAGATCTATAAGATCGACGACGACCTCGTGAATGAGATCTTCAAGTTCATGATCAAGGATTTCGACGGCTCGGTCTTGAGCATGGTGGCCTCCTTCGACAACACCCACGAGCAGGAGGCATTGTTCATGAAGATGATCAAGAAGCCCATTCTGGAAAGACAGCGTTCCAACCGGGTGTGGGAAAGGCATGTCTCGACTCTGAAAGACCAGTATGTGACGGGTGAAAAGGAGGATGGCCGTGAACACGCATGATGAGGCCTATACCCGCCTGGCAAGGGTTCTCGATACCCTGCCCAACGGATTTCCTCCGAGCGCCGATGGCGTCGAGTTTGATCTGCTTCGGAAGATCTTCACACCGCGTGAGGCGGAGCTTTTCTGCGACATGCGCTTGACCTTCGAGACCGCGGAGCAGGTGGCCGAGCGCACGGGGAGGCCTCTGGCCGGCCTGGAGGATGAACTCATCCGCATGGGCAAAAACGGTCAGCTCTTCGCCCTTCAGTTCGGTGACAGCTGGTACTTCAAGATGCTGCCCTGGGTCTTCGGGATCTACGAGTTTCAGCTCAACCGCATAGATCGCGAGATGGCCGAGCTTTCCGAACGCTACCACCCTGTCTACGCCCGGCGGTTCTTCTCCGACAAGCCCCAGCTCATGCAGGTGCTGCCGGTCGAAGAGACCATCCACGCCGCCCATGCCGCCCTGCCGTATGCGATGCTCTCGGCGCTGATCGAGAAGAGTCAGGCCTTCCTGGTAAACGAATGCATCTGCAAGAAGGAACGAGGCCTCCTAGGCAAGCCGTGCGACCGCCCGCTGGAGGTGTGCCTGGCCCTGGCGCCGGTGCCCGGTGTGTTCGACAGATCACCCACCGGCCGCGTGATAACGCGTGATGAAGCCTATCGACTGCTCAAGCAGACCGAAGCAGCCGGACTGGTGCATCTCACCAATAACCTTCAGAACGGTCAGCTCTTCATCTGCAACTGCTGCAAGTGCTGCTGCGGGGCTTTAAGGGCCATCAATGAACTGGGGATCGCGGCCTGGGATGTCGTCAATTCACAGTATTACGCCCGGATCGATGCCGAGGCCTGCATAGCCTGCGGTCTGTGCGCACAGGGCCGTTGCCAGGTCGGGGCGGTCATGGGAGGGAATGACACCTACCAGGTTGTCCCGGAAAGGTGCATCGGCTGCGGGCTGTGCATCGGCACCTGCCCCGTGGGGGCCATCAGCCTGGTGCATAAGGAGCCGGGCATGAGAGCGGAGCCGCCCGTCACGGAGAACGAATGGTTTGAAGAGCGTGGGTGGCTTCGCGGCGTGGATTTCACGAGATATCGGTAAAGGCGCGCGGTGAGGGGAAGGAAAAGGTGAGGGGCGGCCTTCAGGGCCGCCCCAGCCACTTGATTGGTTAAAGCATCTCGATGGCGGTGGCCATGGACACGCCGCCGCCGCCGCACAGGGTGGCAAGACCGAGTGTCTTGCCGCGCTTCTTCATGGCATGGATCAGCGTGACCATGATGCGGCTGCCGGTGGAACCGACCGGGTGTCCCAGCCCGATGCCGCTGCCGTTGACGTTGGTGATCTCGCGCTTTAATCCCAGCTCCTTTTCGCAGCCCAGGTACTGGGCGGCAAAGGCCTCGTTGACCTCGAGCAGCTCGAAGGAATCCAGGGTCAGCTTCGGATCATTCTTCAAAAGGTTCTTGACCGCCGGGACCGGGCTTAAGCCCATGACCGAGGGGTGGCAGGCGCCACGTCCAGTCGAGCGGATGCGCGCGATGGGTTTGAGGCCCAGTTCCTTGGCCTTTTCGGCCGACATGATGACCATGGCCGAGGCGCCGTCGTTCAGGCCCGAGGAGTTGCCGGCCGTGACCTTGCCGATCTTGGGGATGAATGCCGGCGGCAGGGCCTGGAGTTGTTCCATGGTCAGGCCCGGGCGGAAATGCTCGTCCGTGTCGAAGATGACGGGCGGCTTGCCCTTCTTCTGGGGTATCTCCACCGGTACGATCTCCTCCTTAAAGTCGCCTTCCTTGGTGGCGCGCTCGGTGTTGTTATGGCTGCGCAGAGCCACCTCATCCATTTCCTCGCGCGAAATATTCAAGAGCTGGGCGATGAGCTCGGCGGTGTGGCCCATGATATAGGGCTTGCCCTTGAGCGACTCGAAGGGCTGGCCTGATTTGACGGGGCCGTCGTCGGACAAGGGCATGACATACGAGCCGCAGTGCAGCGCGCGGATCATGCCGTCGATGAAGACCGTGTCCTGCAAGCGGCAGCCCCAGCGGGCGTCCAGGCTGACATAGGGCGCGCCGGACATGTGCTCCACGCCTCCGGCCAGGATGATGTCGGCCATGCCGGCCTGGATCATGGCCATGCCGCTTAACGTTGCTTCCATGCCCGAGATGCAGACACGGTTGACCGTGACGGCCGTGACGGTATCCGGGATACCCGCTAAGAGTGCGGCGACGCGGGTGACGTTCAGGGTGTTGACCGGGTCCATGCAACAGCCGAAGCGTACATCGTCGATCATGGCCGGATCGATCCCGGCGCGTTTGATCGCCTCCTTCATGACTACCGCGCCGAGGCGGGCGGCGATGACGTCCTTGAGCGATCCGCCGAAGGAGCCGATGGCGGTACGGCATGCCGATACAACTACTACATCCTTCATCTTGATCTCCTTTCTTGTGCTGCGTGCTTTAGGCCGAGGAGTAGCCTCCTCCTTTCATTACAAAATGAATGCCCATTCATTTTTCTATAGCCGATTACAGTGAGATGGTAAAGCGCAAAAACTTATACGAAATGAGTGGCATCCACGAGGTCGCTCATGCTTCTGGAAAAGACGCCTTTGAGGCTGAGGACATTGCCGCTTCTGGCAATGATCGGACCTAGCCGGCGTGTCTTGGGTTCGTCAGCTTGCCCGAGGTCAGACGGAGCCAGATATAACCCAGCACCCAGGCCGTGAAGGACGACAGGAAGATACCCGTCTTTGCCATCCTGAGCGTGGCTGGGTCGGCGCCGAATGACAGCTCGGAGACGAATATCGACATGGTGAAGCCGATGCCGCCCAGCATGCCCACGCCGATAATGTGCTTCGGTTTGACCGCGCTGGGCAGCGAAACCAGGCCGGTTTTCAGGGACAGGAGCGTGAACAGGCTGATACCGATCGGTTTGCCGGCCACCAGCCCGGCGATCACCCCCAGGGTAACCGGATGGGCGATGGATTGCCTGAGGTCGTCAAGCCCCAGGGGGATGCCGGTATTGACCAGGGCGAAGGCGGGGACAATGACCATAACCACCGGGAAGTGCATGTGTTCAAGAATCCTCTGCAGCGGTGATTCCACCAAGAAGATCTTTTCCTTCATGGTGTGCAGGATGGTCTGCTGTTCACTGTTGCTCAAGATGATACGCTCGGGGCTGTGCAGACCCGCGAAACGCTTGAGCATGCCGTTCATATGGGCGACAAACAAGGACTGGTCGTAGTGCGCGTGTGCGGGTATGGAAAAGGCCACCAGGATTCCGGCGATCGTGGCGTGGACGCCCGATTTCAGCAACGCCAGCCAGATCAGCGCGCCTACCAGCAGATAGGGGAGTCCCCGCCGCACGCCCGAATGGTTCATGAAGAGCAGGAGCACACACAGCAGCGCGGCCGCGCCCAAGGCCCCGTAGTGCAGGGTCTTGGTATAGAACACCGCGATGACGATGACCGCGCCGATGTCATCGGCAATGGCCAGGGTGACGAGGAAGACCATCAGCCCTTCCGGTATGCGCTTGCCGAGCATGACCATCGCCGCGATGCAGAAGGCGATGTCCGTGGCCATGGGGATGCCCCATCCGCGGGCGTAATAGCCCGAGGGCATAGTGAGGGTATACAATATGGCCGGTACGATCATCCCTCCCAAAGCGGCGATTACCGGCAGGGCGGCCTTGCGCATGTCCGACAGCTCGCCCACCAGGATCTCGCGTTTGATCTCCAGGCCGACGACAAAGAAGAAAAAGACCATCAAGCCTTCATTGATCCAGTGCAGGAGGGAAAACTTGAGCTCGTATGGCCCGGCGTCCAGGACTAAGGGGACATGGATCATGTGCTCATAGACATCGCGCCAGGGCGAGTTCGCAACGATCAAGGCCGTTACGGCGGTGATCATGAGGACGATACCGCTGGCGTTCTGCTGTTCTACGAATTCGTGGAAAGGACTGATGAATTGTTTGAAGCGCGCTTCCCACGGATAGAAGTACAGGTTCTCGCCGTCGTCCTCCCGCGGCTGGGAGAGATCGTCATCCACCTCGGCTTTCATGAAAAGGCTCCTCCACGCCCCCGTTCTTTGATTTGTCCCTGCCTGAAGGCGGCCGGGACTCTCGGGTTAGGGTTTCACCAGGATGAACTGCGCCCGACGGTTCTTGGCCCAGGCCTCCTCGTTATGTCCCGGCTCCTGTGGCCTCTCCTCACCGTAGCTGACGGTCTGGATGCGTTCTGGTTCGATGCCCAGGCCGATCAGAAAGTCACGGGCCGAACGCGCCCGCCTGTCTCCCAGGGCCAGGTTGTATTCTATGGTGCCCCATTCGTCGCAATGCCCCTCGATCACGGTGGTGTACTGGGGGTGGCGCTTGAGGGTATCGGCCTTGATCGTGAGGATTCGGGCGGCCTCATCCGATATGTCGGAAGAGTCGTAGGCAAAGTAGATGTTCTGGTTGTTGAAGGTGTTGGTCTCATATTCGAGACCGGCCAAGGACGCACGCTTCTCGGCCAACTGCTGCTGCATGGATTTCTCCGCGGACAGGACGGCGGATGAGCGATGCTCCTCCTCGACGGCGCTCGGGGTTGATTCAAGACGATCCTGCGTCCCTGCTCCGGCGCACCCCGCCAGGGAACAGAGGCTTATCATCGCAATCGCACACAGACTCCGCGACCATGGTATCGACATTCAGCACCTCCTCGTGTCCCTATCATCATAGCAAAATCCGATCGATTTTGTCATCCACGATTGTTCATTCCCCGGGGTCTCCCGCCCAAAGGGCTCGATGACGAAAAATGCCTTTACAACACTTCGCATTATCTCATAAACTGAGAAGGAATGATCATTGGAGAGAGGAGGTAGCACTTGAAAAACGAGACGCTTCAGGCCATCATAGACAATAACGCCCGCTTTGTTGAAGACCACGATCAGGCCTACTTTCAGGGCCATATGAGTGCTCAGCACCCGAGGGTGACCATGGTCGGATGCTGCGATTCGCGCTGCCAGGCGCATGTCATCGAGGTCGATCCCATCGACAGGGTCTTCACGGTGGAGACCATCGGCAATCAGATGGCCAGCGCCCAGGGATCGGTGGATTACGGCGTTCTGCATCTGCATACCCCGATCCTGCTGATCCTGGGACATACCGACTGCGGCGCAATCAAGGCCTTTATGAAGGGCTATGACCGAGAGAACGAGGCCATCAAACGTGAGCTCGACTTCCTCAAACCGCCCTTGAAAACCCAGGTGGACCCTCACGCGGACTTCGAGAAGGAGCTTTTGAAGAATGTCCAGAAAAACGTCGACTATCAGGTGCAAACCGCTCTTGAACGCTACCGGGCGCAGATCTCAGAGGGCAGGCTTATGGTCGTCGGCGCCATCTATGATTTCACCAACGCCCTCGGCAATGGCTACGGTCGGGTATCCATAACCAACGTCAACGGCGTGAAGGACCTGAAGGCTATCAGGGAACTGGTCCAAGGCGTCAATCTGGAGCGCAGCCTGGCTAGGGTGAATCTTGACTGACCTCGGCGTGCATCTGGCCTAAGACTGGAGGTTTGCGTGACCCTTTCCCATCTCAAGGATATCTTGACGGCCGAGGTTGTCTGCGGGCATGAGAAATTATCCAGCGTCGAGGTGAGCACCGCTTTCGGGGCCGACTTGATGAGCGATGTGCTGGCCTTCGCCCGTTCCGGTTGTCTGCTCATCACGGGATTGACCACCCCGCAAACGGTCCGTACGGCCTTTGCGCTGGACATCGCCGGCATCCTCGTCTGCCGGGGGAAACAGCCTCAGCCGCAGGCCGTTGACATCGCCCGCGAGCTGGGCATCCCCATTTTGAGGACCGAACACATCATGTTCGAGACCTGCGGTATCCTCTACCGTGAAGGCATGCGCGGCTGCGTTTGCGAGATCAGTGCGGGAGATAGACCCAGTGTCGATTGAGGATGAATTCGGAGGCAGCTACACGGTCAGGGGCAGGGACTTCATCGATGCCGGCTTGGTTTCCAGCCAGATCAAGAAGCTCTTGAAGGATCGCGGCATTCCCGAGGACGTGGTCCGCAAGGTCGCGGTCGTGACCTTCGAGGCCGAGGTCAATATCATCTCCTATGCCGAGATCGGAACGATCAACTTTCATGTGGACGACAGGGCCGTCACCATCGAAGCCATGGATAAGGGGCAGGGCATCCCGAACGTCGATCTCGCGCTCGTGGAAGGTTATTCCACCGCCGACGACACCATCCGTGACATGGGCTTCGGCGCGGGCATGGGCCTGCCCAATATCAAAAAGTTCTCCGACGAGTTTGAGATCACATCCATCGTGGGGAAGGGCACCACGCTCAAGAGCGTGATCAGGATTCCCCCTGAATAGTCCTGACAAACCCTTATCGAGAAGGGGGTGCTGATGCGTTTGAAAGAGATACAAGCGGAACTGGGGCTTGCGCTGCAATGCGCCGGCGCAGGGTTGGACGCCGAGGTCACGGGCGGATACGTGGGCGATCTCCTGAGCGATGTCATGGCCAACAGCGCCAAGGGACAGGTCTGGGTGACGCGGCAGGTGCATCAGAACATCGTGGCCGTGGCGACACTGAAAGAGCTCGTCGCCATCATCATCGTTCAAGGCGCCCTGCCCGATCAGGATACCGTCGCCAAGGCCGAGAAAGAGGGGCTGACCATTTTGACCACCAGCATGCCGGCCTTCGAGGTCGTGGGCCGAATCCACCGCCTCCTCTCCGCGTCATAACCCATGCAGGGGTCACGATGGCGCGCGACTTCACCTGCGATCTTCATATCCATACCTGCCTGTCGCCCTGCGGCGACCTGGATATGCACCCGCGCGCGCTCGTCGCGGCGGCCTGCGCCAGAGGACTGGATATTATCGCCGTCTGCGACCACAACAGCATGGAAAACGCCGGATATGTGATGAAGGCCGCCGCCGGCACGTCGCTGACGGTGGTGCCGGGCATGGAGGTAACCTCAGCCGAAGAGGTGCACATCGTGGCCTTGCTGGAGGACCTCGAGCGGGCCAGTACTCTCCAGGATCTTGTTTATGCCCACCTCTTCGGGCTCAACGACGAAGACGTGTTCGGCGTGCAGGCCGTGGTCAACGAGTACGGCGAGGTGGAGGGACTCAATCCGCGGCTTCTGATCGGAGCCACCACGCTTTCGCTCGACCGTCTGGTACAGGCCGTTCATGACATGAACGGCCTGGCCATCGCCTCGCATATCGATCGCGAGGCCTTCGGCATCATCGGCCAGCTCGGATTCATCCCCCCGGAGGTGCGGTTCGACGCATTGGAGATCTCGGCCGCGATGGACATGGCGAGCGCCCGCAAACGCTACCCCGAGCTGGCGGGTTACCCCTTCGTTTCCTCATCGGATGCCCATTACCTGGCGGATATCGGCCGCGGTGTCACTCGACTCAAGATGGAGGCACCCACGCTTGCCGAGATCGGAATGGCCCTGCGGAGTGAAGGCGGGCGGACCATGGTGGTGCCTTGAATGATCGAATTGGCCCTGCATATCCTGGACATCGCCGAGAACTCGCTCAGGGCCGGGGCGACCCTGGTCGAGATCGAGGTGGTCGAGGACCTCGTTCGTGACCGGCTCACCATCACGATCGTGGACAACGGCCACGGAATGACGCCCGATGAGGTCGAACGCGCCCTGGACCCCTTCTATACCACCAAGAAGGTCAGGCGCATCGGTCTGGGACTGCCCATGCTGAAACAGGCCTGCCAGATCACGGGCGGTTCTTTCAGCATCGAATCGGGGCCTGGGTCGGGCACGCGCATCAGGGCAGAGTTCGTCCATTCCCATATCGATCGCCAACCCTTAGGTGATGTCCCGGGCGCCATTATCGCCCTGATCCTGGAGAAGCCGGAAGTGGACATCCTCTATACCCATCGCCGTGATGCGGCCGTGTATGTCATGGACACGCGCGAGGTCCGCGCGGAGCTGGAAGGCATCCCCTTGAATCATCACGAGGTCATCAACCTGATACGTGACAATATCGCCCAAGGCATCCGTGAACTGAGTACGCCATGATCCAATAGTTTTCGCTTGCAATTTTCTGGAATGTGTCATTGATAAAAGGCCTCGACGCATTTCGCGCAGCTGCTCAGACAAGAAGGAAGCACGTAAGATGGAAAAACGCTTGAAGGAACCGATCCGATTGGTAACGGCCACGGCGCTCTTTGACGGCCACGACGCGTCGATCAATATCATACGACGCTTGCTGCAGGATGCCGGGGCCGAGGTGATCCACCTGGGGCACAACCGTGGCGTGCAGGAGATCGCGCGGGCCGCGATCCAGGAGGGTGCTCAGGCCATTGCCGTCAGTTCGTACCAGGGCGGGCATATCGAATTTTTCAAATATCTCATCGATCTACTCGAGGAAAAGGGCTGCGGCTATGTCAAGGTATTCGGCGGCGGCGGCGGGGTGATCGTCCCGGACGAGATCAGGGAGCTCGAGGCCTATGGGGTGGCCAAGATCTACTCGCCCCTGGACGGCAAGCGCCTGGGTTTGAAGGGCATGATCGACCATATGCTGCACTTGTGCCGCGAGGTGCGCATGCCCGAGGTCAAGGGCGACTTGAGCGCGCTCAAGCGCAAAGATCCGGCCGTGATCGGCCGCCTCATCAATCTGGCCGAGCAGCTCAGTCTCGGGGTCAATCAACGCTTCGAGGAGCTCAAACCCATGCTCAAGACGGACAGGCCGGTCCCGGTGGTGGGCATCACCGGCACCGGAGGTTCCGGCAAGAGCTCTTTCATCGACGAGCTGGTGCGCAGGTTCCTGAACTTCTATCCGCAGAAGAGCATGGCCATCATCGCGGTGGACCCGTCACGCTCCAAAAGCGGAGGCGCGCTGTTGGGAGACCGGATCCGCATGAATGCCATCGAGAACGAGCGCGTCTACATGCGCTCCCTGGCCACCCGCCTCTCGGCGGATGAACTCTCGGTCGCCACGAAGGATGCCGTGGACGTGGTAAAGGCTGCGGGCTATGATCTCGTCCTGGTGGAAACGAGCGGCATCGGCCAGGACGATACGGCCGTTACCCGGATGAGCGACTGCGCCGTCTATGTCATGACCGCCGAGTACGGGGCGCCGTCCCAGCTCGAGAAGATCGACATGCTCGACTATGCCGACGTGGTGGTCATCAACAAGTTCGAGCAGGAGCGATCCTTTGATGCCCTCAGGGACGTGCGCAAGCAGTTCATGCGCAACCATAACCTGTTCGATCTCGCCGAGGAGGATCTGCCCGTGTTCGGCACCGTGGCCAGCCGCTACGACGATGCCGGAACGGACCGGGTATTTGCCTACCTCATGCAGCTGCTCAAACACAAGGGCTTGACGGAATGGGACGTGCCGGAGGCACCGGCCGAGGCGGCGCGGACACCGCGTCGCTCCATCGTGCCGCCGGGCAGGGACCAGTACCTGCGCTCGATCGCCCAGGCCGTGCGGTCCTACCATGCGCATACAGAACGGACCGCTGGGAAGATCAGGGCCCTGGCCGTGCTCAAGGCCGAGTTCAAAGACAGCGAAGGACAGGAAAAGGATGCCCTGCAACGCAGGATCCAGAGGCTGGAGCAGCTGATCAGTCCGGAAGACCGCAAGCTGAACGAGTCCTGGCTCAGGGAGAAAAAGCGCTACCAGGCCAAGACCTTCAGCTACGAGGTGCGTGGAAAGGAGATCCGCGTGCCCCTGGCCGCCACCTCGCTGTGCGGATTGGAGATCCCGCGGGTGGCGCTGCCCGATTACCACGATGAAGGCGAGATCTACCGCTTCAAGCGCAAGGAAAACCTTCCCGGGCAGTTCCCTTACACCGCCGGGGTATTTCCCTTCAAACGCGACTGGGAAGACCCCAAGCGACAGTTCGCGGGCGAAGGCACGCCGGAGCGCACCAACAAGCGCTTCCACTACCTGTGCCGCAATGACGAAGCCAAGCGCCTTTCGACCGCCTTTGACAGCGTGACGCTCTACGGCGAGGACCCGCACGAGCGCCCGGACATCTTCGGCAAGATCGGCGAGAGCGGGGTGAGTGTATGCACCGTGGAGGACATGGCCAAGCTCTATGCCGGTTTCGACCTGTGCTCGCCCATGACCAGCGTATCCATGACCATCAACGGACCGGCACCCATCATGGCCGCCATGTTCTTCAATACCGCCATCAATCAGCAACTAGAAAAGTTCCGGCAGGAAAAAAGGCGTGATCCCGACGATGCCGAACGCGCCGCGATCGAGGCCTGGGTGCTCGCGAATGTGCGCGGCACGGTCCAGGCCGATATCCTCAAGGAGGACCAGGGTCAGAACACGTGCATCTTCAGCACCGAGTTCGCGCTGAAGATGATGGGCGACATCCAGGAGTTCTTCATTAAAAACCATGTGAACAACTTCTATTCCGTAAGCATCAGCGGCTACCATATCGCCGAGGCCGGGGCCAATCCCGTGAGCCAGCTGGCCTTCACCCTGGCCAACGGATTCACCTATGTGGAGTACTATCGGTCGCGCGGCATGGATGTGAATGAGTTCGCGAAGAACTTCTCGTTCTTCTTCAGTAGCGGCATGGACGCGGAATACAGCGTGCTGGGCCGCGTTGCGCGCCGCATCTGGGCCATTGCCATGCGCGACCTGTATCAGGCCGATGAAAGGGCGCAGATGCTCAAGTACCATATCCAGACCTCGGGCCGGTCGCTGCACAGCATGGAGATCCAGTTCAACGATATCCGCACCACGTTGCAGGCCCTGACGGCCCTGAACGACAACTGCAACTCCTTGCACACCAACGCCTATGACGAGGCCATCACCACGCCCACCGAGGAATCGGTGCGCCGCGCCATGGCCATCCAGCTGATCATCAACCGCGAATTCGGACTGAGCAAAAACGAGAACCAGCTCCAGGGCTCGTACTTCATGGAATGGTTGACCGACGCCGTTGAGGAGGCGGTGCTGCAGGAGTTCGAGCGCCTGAGCGAGCGCAAGGGGGTGCTGGGCGCCATGGAGGTGCATTACCAGCGCGCCAAGATCCAGCAGGAATCGCTCTACTACGAGCACCTCAAGCACAGCGGCAAGCTGCCCATCATCGGGGTCAACACCTATGAGAACCCGGACGCCGTGGAACAGCCGGCCGGGGGCTGCATCCCGCTGACGCGCGCCACGCCGGAGGAGAAGATGGCGCAGCTCACTAACCTGCGCGCCTTCCAGGAGCGCAACCGTCACCAGGCTCAAGCAGCGCTCAAGCGCCTGAAAGATGTGGCCTTGAGCGGCGCCAACATCTTCGAAGAGCTTATGCAGACCGTCAAGGTAGCCAGCCTCGGACAGATCACGGCCGCGCTGTATGAAATCGGCGGCCGCTACCGGAGGAATATGTGAGCGATCTAGGGCGGGGCTATGTCCATATCTATACCGGCAACGGCAAAGGCAAGACCACGGCCGCCCTGGGATTGGCCCTCAGGGCGGCGGGCAGAGGTCTCAAGACCATCATGATCCAGTTCATGAAAGGGCAGTTCTATGGTGAACTGGAAGGGGTCAAGCATCTCTCCGGACTCGTCTGCATCGAGCAGTACGGCCACCCGCAATTCTGCCGCTTCACCGATCCACCCGACAAGGCGGATGTAGAGCGGGCGCGGGCGGCCCTGGCCCGCATGCAAGCGATTTCAGCCGCGCGCTCCTGCGATATCCTGATCGGGGACGAGGCCGTCACGGCCATGCTGTTCAACCTCATCTCCGAAGACGATCTCTTGGCGCTCATGGCCGGCAGACCTCGGGCCCAGGAACTGATCCTGACCGGCCGGGGCGCAACGCAAAGGCTGATCGAGGCGGCGGACCTCGTCACCGAGATGCAGGATATCAAGCATTACTATGCCCAAGGCATACCGGCCCGTGAAGGCATCGAGAACTAGGATGATCTCGCGCGGTAGAATTAAATTTCCCTCCGGAGGGAAATTAAATTCTCTTTTTCTGTGGCCCGACCTCAGCGACGTTATCCCCTTATCTTGAGCACGAACGGCATATCCGACTTAGCCAGCGTGATGATATGGTAAGGTACGGTAAGGCTGTCGGTGACGATATCATCAGGGCCCGGGCGGATCTTTCTGACCTCTACGCTCACCTCACCCCCGGCAGCGGTGAGGGCCTCGATACAGAGCGCATAGCCGCCGCTGGGCTCAACCGTATCAACCACCGCAATGAGCATGTCCTGCGAAAAGTCGATCTCGGGTAGGGGGGGCTGGGGGAAGAAGATGGCGGCATGTTTCGTCCAGAACCGCTCGAGCTCTTCACGGGTGCGGATGACAAAGAGCCCCGGCTCATCCAGGGCGTACTCATCGATCAGAAAGCCGCTCTCCACACCCTTTCCATAGGTATCGAAGCTGATCGAACACGCGGAACTATAGGGGCTTGCATCCGACTGTTCTGTCCCGGAGCCGCTGCTCGACGAGTTACAGGCGACGAGGATGCTTGCGGTCGCAACCAGCATCAATAGGGCGATGGAGCTCACATATCTTTGCATCGGCATAGCGTTTCCTTTCATGCGCAAGGGTGTGTGTGGCATATGGTTCCTGAAAGCAATAAGCGTGCCTGAGGGTTTTAAGACACCGGTGGCTCGGCAAGAAGGCGTTCAACGACCTCACGTGCGGTCGGGTGCCGCGACAACCACGATCACGATAAAGAAAAGGGGACGAAGTAACGATACGACAAGATAACGAAGGGGTGCGGTCATAGTCATGGAAGCGAATCTTACTCTGAAAGGCATCATTGAGCAGGAACTCGGCCGCAAAGAGATTGAACTGCCCATCATCGATTTCATCGCGAACAATCTGGGCCAGCTCATCAGCAAGGATGACGTCGATTTCAATAAATTGGCCAAGGTGATTGAAAAGGACCCGGCGCTCACGGTCAAGGTCATGAACCTGGCGAACTCCGCTTTTTATGCCGGTCTGGTAAAAACCAAGAGCGTGGACCGCGCCATCGCCCGCGTGGGTCTTCTGGCCATCCGCAGCTTCCTGATGACGGTTTCCATGAGAGACGTCTTTACAGGCGGGACCCATTTCCAGGAGCTCTTCCGCTTGAACTGGCACCACAGCCTGGGATGTGCCATCTGCTGCAAGCACATCGCCGAGCATCTCGGGCTTCGCGCCCTTGCCGAGGATGCCTACCTGCTCGGGCTGCTGCACGATATCGGCACGGTTTCAATCCTTCACGCCCTGTCCAAGGCCACGGAGAAGCTCGAAGGCACCAATGAACTGAGCGGCGCCGTGGTTACTGAGGCCATCGGGGCGCTGCATGCCGCAGCCGGCTCAAGGATCCTCTCCAAACTCAAATTTGAGGAACGCTTCTGCCGCATCGTTTCGCTGCACAACAATCCGGAAAAGTATCCTGAAAAGGACGACCCGCTTTTCAACATCCTTTTCATATCCAACATGCTGCTCAAAAAGATCGGCCTTGACCTTGAGCCGGACCCCGACGTGTCCATCATGGACCTCGCGCAGAACGAAAGGCTCGCGCTGGATGTCATGTTCATGCAGATGCTCGAAGCGGATCTCAAGAACCTGATCCTGAATATGGAAGGCCTGCTTTAAGGCAAGGGGTATCGATCTTTCAGGAACGAGTCCAAGGCCTGGTACGCGCCCTCTCGGTCATAGAAGCATGACGGGTCGTAGTGCGAGCGATTCCAGGTGAGCTGCCTCTTGGCGTAATGGCGTGTGTCACGTTGTATGAGCTGGGTGGCCGCGTCCAGGGATATCTCGGCGTCGAGATAGGCTATGACATGCCGGTAAGCGAGGGCCTTCATGGGCGAGAGGTCCCGTGAGTATCCTATATCCAAGAGCCGCCGGGTTTCCTGGACCAGACCGTTTTCAAACATGGAGATCACGCGGGCATCGATGGCGGCGTACAGGGCGTCGCGTTCCGGGGCGAGGCAGAATACCCTGGCATTCAAAGCGGGGCGGGAAAATCCATGACGCGCATGGAGGGCGCTGGGCGCCTTTCCGCTCAAGAATATGATCTCAAGATAGCGGATCAGGCGGGCGGCGTCAAAGGGCGACACGTTGTCGGCCGTGGGCGGGTCAAGGCGCGCCAGGTAGTCCCACAGACGCCGAGTCCCTTTATCCGCGGCGATATCCCTCAAGGTCCTGCGCAGGGTTTCCGAACGCGGGGGGGCCTGGCAGAGGCCATAGAGCAGGGCCTTGATATACAGGCCCGTGCCGCCGACGACCAGCGGTATGCCGCCCCTAGAACGGACGAGGGTGATTGCTTCCAGGGCCAGGGCCGTGAAGCTGCCGGCGTCGAAGGACTCATCGGGATTGCGTATGTCCAGCAGATGATGAGGCAAACGCCTGCGCTCGAGATGCGTCGGTTTGGCGGTGGCGATGTCCATGCCCCGATAGACCTGCATGGAGTCGGCCGAGATGACCTCCACGGGGTGATCACGGGACAGGCGCAAGGCCAGGTCCGTCTTACCGCACCCGGTAGGACCGGTGATGACGATCAGGGGCGCCGGCCGATCCACCGGGCAATCTCCTCCAAAGTGATCTCCTTATAGATGGGCCGACCGTGCGGGCAGGTGGTGGGCGCACCGGCCTGATCGAGCCGTTCGAGCAGGGACGTGATCTCGGGCACGGTGAGACGCCGGCCGGAACGCAGGCTCTTGTGACAGGCCATCGAGGCCAGGATCTCTTCGCGGGGATCGACCGGATGCTTGACGCCGACATCGTGGAGCAGGGTCAGGATAAGGTCGTTGATGTCGGCCCGGCTCAAGGCCGCAGGGACGGAGCGCACGGCAATGCTGCCCGACCCGAACGGTTCGCAATCGATCCCTGATGCGGCAAGGGTGGCAGCCGCCTGTTCAAACACGGCGTATTCTCCGGGGCTCACGTCGATCAGAAGCGGGTGCAGCAGCATCTGGACATGGTTTCTATCGGCCCCGCTCTTCAACTGCTCGTAGATGACGCGCTCATGGGCCGCGTGCTGATCGAGGATATAGAGCGAAGCGTCGTCTTCCAGAAGGATATACGTGTCTTTCAGGGTGCCGATGATGGACAGGCCGGAATAAAAGCCGTTCGCCGGCGCGCGGTAATCCGTCTGGACGGTCTGCACGGCCCTCTTTGCCGGTTGATTCTGCGCCGGCGACGGGTAGCAAAAGCCGCTCGTGGATGGCGCCTCCGCGGTAGAGGAGCGAGGGGCCTTGGGCCTTTGCAGGGCTTCACGGACTGCGGCGGCGATGAGCCCGAAGACGCGCCCCTGGTTCTGGAATCGCACCTCGGCCTTGGCCGGGTGCACGTTGACATCCACCTCGGCCGGGTCGATGTCGACGAAGAGAACCGCCACCGGGTGGCGATTGCGCATCAGAAGTCCGCGATAGCCTTCGCTCACCGCGGCGCTCAAGGTGGCGTCCCGCACGGCGCGCCTGTTGACGAAGCACAGGATGCCCGAACGCAGCGCGCGGTTGATCTCGGGCGGAGCCAGCATGCCATGCACACAGATACCGGACTCTTTTCGGGCAAAGGCGATCATCGCGGACTTGAAGTCGGCTCCCAAGAGCATGCCGAGGCGCTGGGGCAGATCCATGCCGGAGGCGAGCCGCATCATCGTGCGGCCGTCAGAGGAGACCTTGAAGCTGACACCGGCATACGCCAGGGCATAGCGGGTGATGATGTCGAGGATATTCTTCTGCTCCGTGGCCGAGGTCTTGAGAAATTTCTTGCGCGCCGGGGTATTGAAGAAGAGGTCGCGGATCTCCACGATGGTGCCTTCGGGCATGGCGCGTCTGCCGTGTTCACGAAGATCGCCGCCCTCCAGGACGAGAAAACTCCCGTGGGGGGTATCCGCGGTGCGCGAGGCGATCGTCATCCGGCTTACCGCGGCAATGCTGGGCAGGGCCTCTCCCCGAAACCCCAGCGTCTGGATGGCGAAGAGGTCCTCGGGTGCTTTGAGTTTGCTGGTGGCATGCCGCTGGATCGCCAGCGCTAGGTCGTCTTCATCCATGCCGCGGCCGTTGTCCACGATGCTGATCAGGCCGATCCCGGAACCTTCGATGGAGATGGTGATGCTGGTTGCCTGGGCGTCGATGGCATTCTCGATCAACTCCTTGACCACCGAGGCCGGACGTTCGATGACCTCGCCGGCGGCGATCCGGTCGATCAGGTCCTTTGAGAGCTGACGGACGGCGCCCAAGGCACTATAACTCGATCACCATGCGTTCGACCGGGCTGGAGGACCTGAACTTGCCTTCATAGCCCCGGCGCCCCATGAGATCGAAGGTGATCTGTTTGCCGAGCTCTACCCCCGGCTGGTCAAAGGGATTGACGTCCAGCAGGTAGCCCATGCAGGCCGTGGCGGCCTCGAAGAACATGAACAGGCCGCCCAAAGTGCCCGCATCGATGGTTTCGAGCGAGATGTGCGAGGTCATGCGCCCGCTCTCTATCAGGGCACCCTTGGTGCCGAGCGCCTCGGCCCTGATCAGTCCGGCGATGCTCTTACCGGCCAGATAGCCCATCTCGTCCGTGTCTCCGAAGACATGCGGGATTGGGACATCTTTGCGGAAGGTTGCAACGTCGATGATGTTCACGATCTTATCGAAGGGGCCCTCAACGTAGAGCTGCACCTGGGAATGCTGGTCCGTGGCCCCCAAGGCCTTGACCGGAGTCTGCCCGGCATACACGTCCTTGCCCTTGAGCGAGTGCCTCTTGCCGATGCTTTCGGCCCAGATCTGGCGGTACCAGTCGGCCAGGTCGTACAGGGCATTGGAATAGGGCATCAGCACCGAGATGTTCACCCCGCGCGCCAGGGCCAGGAAATGCACGGCCGCATAGAGATAGGCCGGGTTCTTGAACACATCGCCCTGCAGCACGCAAGCAGCCATCTTTCCGGCGCCTGCCATCATGGCCTGGATATCGATGCCCAACAGGCACGCCGGGAAGAGACCCACCGGGGTCAGGACGCTGAACCGTCCGCCCACTTCAGGCGGTATGCTCAGGCTTGCGATCCCATCGGCGACTGCAAGCTTGCGCAGGATGCCCTTTTCAGGGTCCGTGATGAGGACCAGGTGGTCATGGCAGCGCTTTCCCAGCGTACGCTGGAGCAGGTCATAGACGACCATGAACTGGGCCGCGGTCTCGGCCGTGCCGCCGGATTTGCTCACCACCGTGAAGAGCGTCTCCCGGGGATCGATATTCTCCAGGATGCTCCCCATCAGTTCGGGATCGACATTGTCCATGAAGAACAGGCGCGGTTCGGCGCTTATGTTGTGCAGAGGGTCTTTCAAGGCCTGGAATATGGCCTTCGGCCCCAGGGAGGAACCACCGATGCCGAGATGGACGATGTTCTTGAAGCGGCCCTTGAGCTGCTCGGCCAGGGTTATCACCCCTTCGATCATCGTGTTGTCGTTGGGCAGGTCGTAGAACAGGATCTCGCGTTTGGCGCGCGCCGCCATGATGGTCTCGTGCGCGCAGGCAAGGGCCGGAACGATCGCCTCGATATCGCTTACGGCAATGCCCCGCCCCCCGAGAAGCTTGTCCGTGACCCCTGAGAAGTCGAACCGTATCATGCCCACCCCCTTGCGCGTTTTATCGGTTGCTAGCCGAGATCTATACCGCAAGCGGTTGGAATTGAAAACCGTAAAACAGGCTCGATGGTTCAGACGACGGTACGGAAGGCATGTCCGCGTGCTTTTTCCGGCTGCATGCCTTTTCGATAGGCGGCAACGGCGTGATTTCCAGCTGTGCCATCAGCGGGTTCTGATGGCCCCATTCCCTCTTGAGCCTGGCGACTGTTCTCTATCGCCAGCTCATGGGCCGCCTCGGCCAACTTGGCCGAAGCGGCCGCGGCGATGGCGCGATCCTGTGGACTGGGATCGGACGGAGCAAGCGCCGCAGCCTTGACGCGCTGCATGCGCGTGATGGTTTCGCGCGGGGTGCCGCCTTCCGAGGTATCGATGCTGACCTCGCCGGATACGGCATAGAGTTTGCCGTCCGGCCCTTGCTTGTAGGTATACGAGGCGCCGCCCTTGACCAGTCCCGCGCCGGCCGCCAGGTGGGCCATTTCGTGGGCGCGCACGTGGCAATCGGTCTGCTTGAGCTCCTTGACCCGGGCGGTTTCCTCCCGGTCCAAGGGCTGCCCATCCTTGCCCTTTGCCTGTGTGGCCGCCGTATCAGCATCGTCGGCCGAGGAAGCGGATGTATTCATTTTGCCGTTCCGGCCATAGGTCGGATTGATGCCTTCACCAGGCATGAGCTGGCCGCCGGTCGTCCCTGCGGCCTTTGAGGCTGGAGTTCGAGCCTCACCTCCGGCCCGTGCCGACTCAGGCGTGGTCGTGGCATATCCTGATTGTATCCCAACGGGGTACAGTTCCATGCAGGTCCCTCGTCTCTGTTCTCATCGGCAGGGGAGCGGCAGGCTTGAGGCGCACCATGACAATCCTCAGAGACTCAAAAGAGGCCGGCCTCATGGCCATGAAGACCACTAATTTGAATCCAATGCGCTGCAACAAGGCTCTAAACAGGCACGGACGGTGGTACGGTCGAGGGGGGGGGAACCGCCATGCATTCGCAACCGATCTCCAGTATACCAGGCACCCAGACTTTATCGATGGGTGGCAGATCGTCAACCATGCATCAAAAGTCTGCCGGCCACTCCGCGAGGGTGGCAACCGCAGACCTGTCCGGCCGAAGCAGCGTTTCCTCGGATGAAAAGGATCAAGACCGTGGCATCAACGTCTCGGTCCTGGAGGAATATCTGTACGCCCGCATGCATCCTGGCCGTACACTGTACCTGGATCAACTGACGCAGTACAATTCCAGGGGCGGTCTCGTCACGTGGTTGCAATGGATGCCCAGGCTTATCGATATCAGGGTCTAGCCGAGCGGATGAGATTTTCCACCATTGACGCACGCCATGATATTGCGTAGCGTAGGCGACATGGCGTACAGGCTCGCATTGGTCTTGGCCGGGGGCGGCGTCAGGTGCATGGCCCATGCCGGCGTCTTCATCGAACTCGAACGCGCCGGAATCGTACCTGATCTGATCGTCGGTTCCAGCCTTGGTTCGGTCATGGGCGGGGTGTATGCCTACAAGCCCGAGGCCGAGTTCCTGCGGCAGTTCGCGCTCAGGTTCTCCGACAACCACATCGTCAGGGCCATGGAACGGTCGTTTGCGCATCATCCCGGGATGCTGGCGCGCATCGGGCGCTGCGGCGTGTACTCGCTGGGCCTGGCATACATCTCCTGGCAGTACGGCATCCTGTCTTCGGCCTTCTTAAAGCGCGCCTTCAACAACATCGTGGGCAAACGCATGCTGAGGGACCGCAATTTTCTGATCGAGGACTGCCGCATCCCCTTCGCGCCCTTGGCCGTGGACATCGCCTCGGCCAGGGCCGTGATCCTGAGGAGCGGTGATATCCCGGACGCCATGTACGCCTCAAGCGCCGTACCCGGGGTCTGCAAACCCCACCGTCTGGGCGGCATGCGTCTCATGGACGGCGGTCTGGCCAGCCTGGTACCGGTGCTGGCCGCGCATCTCCTGGGCGCCGAACGCATCATCGCCGTCGATACGGACTCCAAGGTGCGTGGACGCTACGATAACGTGGTACAGATGATCGAGCAGGCCTCGGCCGTGCGCGGATATCGCTGGAACATGATGGAGACGGCCCAGGCCGATCTGCTCATCGAACCCAGGGTGAAGCAGTTCTACTGGTGGCAATTCAGCCGGGCGGAAGACTGCATCGCATCCGGGCAGGATGCCGCGCGCGATTCCCTGGATGCCGTGAGGTCCCTGATCGCGCGCGTCCCGGACGAGCGCAAACAGGCGACGCGCTCATTTCTGGCGGGGTATTATCCGCACGTCATCATTGATACCTGCCATGAAAGGATCAGGCATGAATAAACAGGACCTGCTGAGAAACATCCCCAAGGTCGATACGGTCATGAAGGCGGCCGCGCTCAAAGACCTGCCGTACCGCGCGGACATGATCAAGCGTGTCGTGGTGGAGGAGTTGGCCCATATCCGCGCTACGCTGCGTGACGGTGGCGCCGCCGAATGCCCGACGGCCGCGGCCGTGGCCCAGGCGGCGGCACGCAGGATCGGCGCGACCATGGATGCCGGGTTGAAAGTCGTGATCAACGCCACGGGGGTGATCGTGCATACCAACCTCGGACGGGCGCCCCTGGCCCGCCAGGCGCTCAAGGCAATCGAGGCCGCGGCCGGATACTCGAACCTGGAATTCGACCTTGAACGCGGCGAGCGCGGATCGCGCCAGGACCATATCCGGCCCCTCACGCGGGCCTGTTTCGACGCCCCGGACGCGCTGGTGGTCAACAACAATGCCGCCGCGGTGCTGCTGGCGCTGACCGCCCTGGCGCGCGGCCGCGAGGTGATCGTCTCGCGCGGGGAGCTGGTGGAGATCGGCGGGTCCTTCCGCATCCCTGACGTGATGGCCTTGAGCGGCGCCAGGCTCAGAGAGATCGGCACCACCAACAAGACCCGCTTAAGCGATTATGCTGCGGCCATCACCGATGAGTCCGCGCTGATCATGAAGGTGCACCGCAGCAACTTCGCGGTGGTGGGCTTCAGCGAAGAGGCCTCCATCAAGGAGCTCTCGGAACTGGCGCGTTCCCGGCGCATCCCCTTCTTCATCGACATGGGCTCGGGCGTCCCCTTCGACCTGGGGGCCTTCGGCATCCCGAACGAATGGACGATCCCCGAGTGCCTGGAAGGCGCCGACATCGTATCCTTCAGCGCCGACAAGGTGCTGGGTGGACCTCAGGCCGGCATCATCCTGGGGCGCAGCGAGCTCATCCAGGCCATGGCTCGGCACCCGCTGCACCGCGCGGTGCGCATCGACAAGCTTACTATCGCGAGCTTGAACGCCACCTTGAGCCTCTTGAGCACGGGTGACTTCCAGGAGATCCCGGTGCTGCGCATGATCAGCCAGGATATCGCGACCGTCAGGGCCCGTGCCCGGAGGTTCAGGAGACTCCTGGAGGTCAAGGCCGAGGTCATTGCCACCCAGGCCGTCATCGGCGGCGGCTCGGCCCCGACCAAGACCTTCGGCTCCTGCGGGGTGGCGGTGGCCTGCGATCGCGGCCAGGCGCCCCGCCTGCACGAGCGCCTCAGGCGTGAGGGCGTGGTCTGCCGCATCGAGGAGGAGCGTCTGATATTCGATCTGCGCACGGTCTCGGACCAGGAGGTCAGGCCCCTGGCGGAGAAGGTCAACGAGGTCGTGGGCCATGGGACGTAAGATCGCCGTCGCGCTGGGAGGCGGAGGGGTGCGCGGGCTGGCCAATATCGGCGTGCTCAAGGCCCTCGAAAACCACGGGCTTGTCCCGGATATCGTAACCGGGACGAGCATGGGCGCCATCGTCGGCGCTGTGTATGCCGATACGGGTTCGGCCGCGAAGACCGAATCGATCATCAAGACCTATCTGAGCTCCGAGGAGTTCATCAAGCAGACCCAGAGCTTGAGCGTCTCGGACGATCCGTACAAGGGTTGGATGGAGAAGCTGTTCGACACCGCCAAGAAGGGGTACTTCTTTTACCGCTTCCTCATGCGCGAATCCATCGTCTCGCAGGGCGTTTTCCAGGAGCTCGATCGTCTGGTGCCGGACAAGCGCTTCGGCGAACTGAAACTGAGGTTCGCCTGCATCGCCTTGGACCTGGTATCCGGCCTTCCGGAGATCTTTCACGACGGAGAACTCCGTCCGGCGGTGAGGGCCTCCAGCGCGGTGCCCGGCATGATGCCGCCGGTGCCGATCCGCTCCGGCATGTATGTGGACGGAGGTTGGGCCGAGAGCGTTCCCGTTACGCCGGCGGTCTTTCTGGGAGCCGACTTCATCATCGCCTCGGACGTCACCCGCGATATCACGTCCATCGATTACGCCAGCCAGATGAAGAGCAGCATGGATATCCTCCAGCGCGCCAACGACATCACCCGCGCGCTCATGAACACCTACCGTACACGCGGGGCCGATTTCGTGCTCCACCCCGATATCGGGGACGCCCCCTGGTCGGCCTTCGACAACATCGAGGGCTACATCGCCTCAGGTTACGAATGCGCGCAGAAGGGCATGCCCGCGCTGAGACGCGCGCTGCGGCGGGGATGGTTATCCCGGTTGTGGAAGACGCGCGCTCGCTGAGTCTCTCAACCGATGACCAGGGCGAACGCCTGGACATCGTGCTGTCCCGCCATGCCGGCCAGACGCGCTCGGCGGCCGCGCGCCTGATCGATGAGGGCAGGGTCCTGGTTGATGGTCGCGCCCGCAAGCCATCCTTCAAGGTCGGCGCGGGGATGATCCTGACATGGAGCATCCCCGACCAGTCCCCCTCGATCCTTGAGCCGTCGGCGCTGGCTCTCAATATCCTCTACGAGGACGAATGGATCGTCGTGATCGACAAACCCGCCGGTCTGGTCGTGCACCCCGGCGCCGGCAACACGCGCGATACCCTGGTCAATGCGCTCATTGCGCGCTATCCCGACATGGCGGCGGTGGGCAGCCGGGAGAGGCCGGGCATCGTGCATCGCCTGGACAAGCTCACCTCCGGTGTCATGGTGGCGGCCCGCAACCGCGAGGCGTACTATGCCCTGGAGGAATCCTTCAAGGCCCATGCGCACGAGCGTGTCTATCTGGCGGTCTGCTACGGCCGCATGCCTCAGCCTGCGGGACGCATCGCCACGCTGATCAACCGGCATCCGGTTGATCGCAAACGCATGAGTTCCAAGGTCAAGACCGGTCGCGAGGCCGTGACCAACTGGCGGGTCGAGCGCGTCTGGAAGGAACTTTCGCTCCTTGAGCTCAGGCTCGAAACCGGCCGCACGCACCAGATCAGGGTGCATCTCTCGGACATGGGGCATCCCATCGTGGGCGACGGTGAATACGGCGGGGTAAGCCGGGCGCATGCGCTGCGCGATCCAGTCCTGCGAGACTATGTCCGCACGATACAAAGGCAGATGCTGCATGCGCAGGTATTGGGGATCAAACACCCGGCGACGCGGGAATATCTTGAATTCACGAGCCCGCTCCCGGAGGATATGCGTGCGCTCATCGACAGGCTCGATGAGCTCGAGGGATGAATCGCGACCGAGGCCTACTTCTTGCAGAGTCTGCTCACCAAGAGGGTCCTTAAACGATCGACCTGGTCATCGCTGATACAGCACGTGCTTTCCGCCCTGCGCGACAAGCTGATGGTCAGGCTGTAGGTCCTATAGAAGACGCGACAGCGCGGGCAGGTTTCCATGTGGGCGCGTATATCGTCCTGGACCTCCTGGGGCAAGGTGCATTCCACGTATTCATTGAGCAACGCCAGGTAACGCTTACAGGTCATGCATCCCTCCGGTTTGCATAGCGGCTGAAGTAGGCCGAAAGCGCGTCCCTGAGCATCAGACGCCCGCGATGCAGACGCGACTTCACGGCCGGCAGGCTTAATCCCACGGCCTCGGCGATCTCTTCATTCTTCAGGCCCTCCACATCCTTCATGATCACGATGGTGCGCATGGATTCGGGCAAGGCATCAATGGCCTGCCGGATGATGTTCTTGCTCTCGTCGGACAAGAGGACGTCATCCGGCAGTTCCGACCAGTCGAAGCCCGCGATCTGATCGTGTTCGATCTCGTCCATGGGCGTCTGTTCGGTATACTTTTTTTCTTTGCGAAGAAATCCGTAGGCGGCGTTGGTGGTGACGCGATAGAGCCAGGTGGCGAAATAGGCATTGTTCTCCAGGGTGCCCACCTTGGCGATCACGGTCAGGAACACGTCCTGCATGATCTCTTCGGCGGCCGAGGCATTGTGGGTGATGTGGAAGGCAAGGCTGTACACCTTATTGGAGTAGCGCCTCACGATCTCCTCCATGGCATCGCCATCGCCTTGCTTTACCCTCCCGATCAACTCGGTATCCTTGGGGAACCTTGCGCCCTTGCTCATTTAGATACCGCCTTGCGTTTGTTGGATTCAAGCATGTCCCACGTCAGGCACAGGTTGCGGGCGGCGTTCACCTCGTCCACGCGCGACACCGGCGTGAACTCCGGTTTGCCGTGCAATGTGTGCGGATCGTCAACCGCCGCTTGGGCGATGCTGATCATGGCATCGGCGAAGCGGTCGAGCTCGGACAGCGGTTCGGTCTCGGTCGGCTCGATCATCATGGCGCCGCCCACCACGAGCGGGAAATATACCGTGGGCGGGTGGAAGCCGAAGTCCATGAGGGCCTTGGCCATGTCCATGGTGCTGATACCGTTGTCCTTCTGGCGCTTGTCCGTCAGCACGAATTCGTGCAGGGTAGGGGTGTCGTAGGGCAGGTCGAAATGGTCTTTGAGCCTGGCCTTCAGATAGTTGGCGTTCAGGACCGCGGCGCGGGACGCCTCCAGCAGCCCTTTCGGTCCGAGCCTGATGATATACACGATGGCCTTCAGGAGCACGCTGACGTTGCCGAGCGTGGAGTGTACCATGCCGATGGAATCGGGAAAGCGGTAGCTCAAGGTGAAGAGCTCGCGCGGCACATGCACGATGCGCGGTATGGGCAGGAATCGCTCCAGCTCGGACTGCACCAGCACCGGACCTCCGCCGGGACCTCCGCCGCCGTGCGGGGTGCCGAAGGTCTTGTGCAGATTCACATGCAGACAATCCACGCCCATATCGCCGGGGCGCGACACGCCGAGGATGGCGTTCAGGTTGGCGCCGTCCATGTAGAGATACGAGCCGTTGGCGTGCAGGAGCTCGGCGATTGCGCCGATCTCCTGCTCGAATATGCCCAGGGTATTGGGATTGGTGATCATGAGCGCGGCCACGTCCTTATCCAGGTGGTCCTTCACGGTCGCGGCCTCGAGATAACCCTTGGGTCCGGACGGGATGTTCCTGGTCGTAAAGCCGGCGATGGCGCACGATGCGGGGTTGGTGCCGTGTGCCGTATCGGGTATCAGCACCACCGATCGGTCTTCGCCGCGGGTCTTTATGGCCTTCTTGATGATGAGCATGCCGGTCAGCTCGCCGTGCGCGCCGGCGGCCGGCCACAGGCAGCAGGCGTCCATGCCGCAGATCTCCTCCAGGTAGCGCTGCAGGGCCGCCAGAGCCCTCAGCACCATGTGCATGGGATGCTTGTCGCTGGAATGGATATTGCGGATGCGTTCGGCGATATTCTCGCAGATCTTGGGGTTGTACTTCATGGTGCAGGAACCCAGCGGATACATACCCTGATCCACCCCGAAGTTCAAACGCGACAGCCTTGTGAAGTGCCGCACGGTCTCGACCTCGGCCACATCCGGCAGCTCGACCTCATCGGGATTCAGGAAGGGAGTCAGCTCGTCCGGGATGCACGGCTTGAAGGGGTCGGGAACGATGTGCTTGTTGCGGCCGGGCGCGTTGAGCGCGATCAGCAGGGGCTCCAAAACGGCGGTCGAGCGACCTAGAGATTCTCGAGCAGGCATTTCCAATCCTCCCGCGTGTTCATCTCGGTGACGGCGACCAAGAGCCCGTCCTTGATCTCAGGGTAGTAGTACTCGATCGGCACGCCGGGTATGATGCCGTCGTCCTCCAGGGCCTTGCGTTTATCGGCGTCCAACTGCACCACGAACTCGTGGAAGAAAGGCCCCTTGAAGACCGGCTGGCGCCCGACCTGCTGGATGAGCTGCAGGATCTGGTGCGCGCCGGACACGCACTGGGCGGCCACGGTTCTCAAGCCCCTGGGGCCCATTGCCGCGAGGTACAGGGCCGCGCGGATAGCGCATAAACCCTGATTGGTGCAGATATTGGACGTGGCCTTCTCGCGGCGGATATGCTGTTCGCGGGTCGCCAGCGTCAGGCAGAAGGCGGTTCTGCCCTGGCTGTCCTTTGTCAAACCGACCACCCGGCCGGGCATGCGCCGCAGGTGCTCCTTGGTCGTGCACATGAAGCCCAGCAGAGGGCCTCCGGCGTTGGGAGGGTTGCCGAATGACTGGGCCTCGCCCACCACGCAATCGGGGCCGTAATCGCCCGGGCGTTTCAGGAGCCCGAGGCTGACCGCCTCGCTGACCACGACACCCCAGAAGGCCGTCTGCCGGGCGAAGCCGGCGATGCAGTCCATGGGCTCCAGGATGCCGAAGAAGTTCGGGTTCTGGATGAAGAGGGCGGCATCCTCGCCGCATGAGCGTTCCAGGGAAAAGCGCTCCACCTGTCCGGATGCCATGTCAAAAGGGATCTCCTGGAGCGTGACCCCGGTATTGGCCAGATAGGTCTTGAGCACCGACCGGAAGCGCGGATTGGTGGCCCGGGTGACCAGGACGCGTCTGATCGGCTTGGCGCGTATGGCCATGAGGGCCGCCTCGGCCAGGGCCGTGGCCCCGTCGTAGAGAGAGGCGTTCGAGGCGTACATCCCGGTCAGGGCCGCCATCATGGACTGGAACTCGAAGATGCTCTGCAGGACACCCTGGCTTACCTCCGGCTGGTACGGGGTGTACGAGGTGTAGAACTCCTGGCGGTCAGCCAAGGCATCCACCAGCGCCGGTATGTGGTGGCGGTAGATGCCGCCGCCGGCAAAGCTGACGTGCGAGAACTGCCCCTGGGGTATGCGGCGGATGTTCTCTTCATCCAACGGGCCGGGGATCTTGAGGCGCTGCGTTAGGCGCAGTTCGGGCGGGATCGAGGCGAAAAGCTCCTCCTCGTCCTGGATGCCGATCGTCTCAAGCATATGCCGACGATCGTCCTGGTCATGGGGGATAAAAGACATCAGCGGGCCTCGGAGGCCACGAACCGTGCGTATGCCCCGGCGTCCATGAGCATATCGGTCTGGGCGGCGTCGTCCATGGCGAGCACGATCATCCAGGCCGCGCCATAGCAGTCCTGATTCACCAGTTCCGGTGACTTTTCAAGCTCGCTGTTCACCTCCACGATGGTGCCGGCGACCGGGGCATAGAGATCAGATACCGCCTTGACGCTCTCCACGGTCCCGAACGACTCTCCGGCCTTCAGCCTGGTGCCGACGCCTTTGAGCTCCACGAAGACGATGTCTCCGAGTTCGCCCTGGGCGTAGTCCGTAATGCCGACCCGGAGGTTCGATCCCTCGATCCTGCCCCACTCATGGTCTTTCGTAAACCTCAAGTCATCCGGTATGCTCATCCCACACCTCATTTCTTCAATCTTCACTCAGCGCTTATGGACCCCGGGCGAGACGAAAGGCGGCCTTACCACCCGGGCCTTGACGGCCTTGGCGCGGATCTGGACCTCTACCTCATCGCCTGGGGCGATATCCGTTTCGAGATAGGCCAGGGCGATGCCGGTATGCAGCAGCGGCGAAATGCTGCCCGAGGTAATCCGACCGACGGTGCGGCCAGCCCTCTGGCAGAGAAAGCCCTCGCGCGGTATGCCCTTCTCGGTCATGACCAGGCCGGTGAGCCGGCGGTTCACCCCGGCGCGCTCTTTGTTTTCAAGCCCTGCTTTTCCCACGAAGTCGGGCTTGCTCCGGTCCACGGCATAACCGAGCCCGGCCTCGATCGGCGTGGTGGTCTCGTCGATGTCGCTGCCGTGCAGGGGGTACCCCATCTCGAGCCGCAGGGTGTCGCGCGCGCCTAAGCCGCAGGGCGTGGCGCCCTGGCGCAGAAGGGCCCGCCACAGCGCGGGCGCCTGTTCAGGGGGCATGAAGATCTCCACGCCGTCCGAACCGGTATAGCCCGTGCGCGAGATCATGAGCTCTCCGAAAGGGGTCTGCTGCTCAAGGAAATGAAAGTACCCGAGCGGGTCGAGGTTCAAATCCAGGACCTGTTTGACGATGCCCACGCTCAAGGGGCCTTGCAGGGCCAGCATGACGGTTTGAAGGCTGCGGTCCTCGATCGAGGTCTGCCCGCGGATGTGCGACTCAAGCCAGGCACGGTCCTTGTCCGTGTTGGAGGCATTCACGCACAGCATGTAGCGGGTCCCCGGATCGATGCAATAGACCAGCAGGTCGTCGATGATCCCGCCTTCATGGTTGAGCAGCAAGGCATACCTGGCCCGCCGGCGTTCGAGATCGGAGAGGGTGATGGTGAGCACGTGTTCGAGAAATGCCGTCGACCCGGGCCCGCTCACAAGGATCTCTCCCATGTGGCTGATGTCGAAGAGTCCCGCGCCTTGCCGTGTCGCCAGGTGTTCCTCCACGATGCCCGTATACCAGACCGGTAGTTCCCAACCGTGAAAATCAACGATCCGGGCGCGCAAAAGCACATGCTCATCGTATAACGGCGTTCTCATCTGCCCAACTCCGGAACAATCGATGAAAATTCATACCCTACGCTATCAGGAACCAGGGCGTCTGGCAAGGCAATGTTACGGCCCTTCAGGTCATGAGGGGGGGGCCGTGATCGGTTGCTTTACGTGCCGTTGGGCCGCGGCCAAGGTGTTCTCGAGCAGCATGGCGCGCGTCATCGGTCCGACCCCGCCAGGCACCGGCGTGATCAGGCTGGCGCGCGCGGAGGCCTCGGTGTATTCGACATCGCCCTTGAGGCCCTGTCCGGTGCGGTTCATCCCCACGTCGATCACCACGGCGCCAGGCTTGATCCAGTGGCCCTTGATCATCTCGGCCTTGCCGATGGCCGCCACCACGATATCGGCCTGTCCGATCTTGCGTTCAAGCTCGCGCGTGCGCGAGTGGCAGATCGTCACCGTGGCGTGCTCCATCATTAGGAGCAGCGCCATGGGTTTCCCCACGATATTGCTGCGTCCCACCACGACGGCATCCATGCCCTTGATCGGCACGTCGTATTCATGCAGCATGGCCATGACACCCGCGGGCGTGCAGGGAACCAGTGTGGGCTCTCCAGTCAAGAGCCGTCCCATATTGTAGGGATGGAAGCCGTCCACATCCTTGTCGGGAGAGATGGCCAGGAGGACCTCCTGCGCATTCAAATGCGCCGGCAGAGGCAGCTGCACCAGGATGCCGTCCACGGTTTTGTCGGCATTGAGCTTCTGGATGAGGGAAAGGAGTTCTGACTGCGTGATGCGCTCGTCCATGGTATGGTCGAACGATGCGATGCCGGACAAGGCGCAGTCGTTCTTCTTGTTGCGCACATAGATGGACGAGGCGGGGTCATTGCCGACCAGCACCACGGCCAAGCCGGGTGACCGGCCGTAGCGCTGCGCGAACGCCCTGGCCTCGTCGGCCACGGCCGCGCGCTTCTTTTCGGCCAGGGCTTTCCCATCGATGATTGTAGACACGATTTCCTCCTTATGTGTTCGGTCTGCTCTTTTTTCTTACGAACGGTAGATCCACTTCAGGGGCAAAGGATGGGCGTTTAAGGCCGATGACAGCGGCAGGATCATTTCCTTGTCCACTACCAGCCAGCTGTAGTCGGGCCTGATCATCCTCAATTTCCCGTCCGCGGGCGGCAAGCCCCATTCGGTATGTTTGTAGGTGACGAACATGATAACGTCGTAGAAGTTATCCGACTCACCGAGCACATATCCCTGCCTGAAGGCCTCGACGCCGACCTTGTTCAACTCTATGACCTGCTGGGCGTATTCCTTGTCGAGCTGGATCACGGCATAGCGCGCCACGCCCTTTTCCGAATAGCGCGTCAGGGTGCGCGTCTCGGCGCTCGATACATAGACCGTGGACAGGCCCATGATCTGCTTGAGATACTGCGCGGCGATCAGCCCCGCGGTGCGCCTTCCGCCGATGGCCTGATGATGCCAGCCGTAATGTTCGAAGAGCTTTTCCTGCAGCGTGTCCGCATAGCGTTCTCCACGTTCGTAGAGGCTCTTGGAGATGAACCGCAGCTCCTTGGCCAGGCTTTCGGCCGCCTCGGCAATAGGCCAGTCGATCTTGACATGAAAGTGCGTCAGGGCGTAGCGGTTGTGCTTCTTGTAACGGTCGTCACGCTGTATCAGGAGGGCGTAGTCCACGTCGAGCAGCTCCTCGAGAAGATCGAAGAAGGTATTGCGCTCGAAGAACTTGATGCCGGAATAGAACGGTTTATTGAGCCTGACGTTCGGGATGAGCGCCAGGGTGTCCTTGCGGATGCGGTTGTCGTCGCTGAAGCGGATGAACTTCTGATGTGACGGCTCGATGGATTCTTCGCAGAAGATGATGATGTAGGGACGCGCCACCGGAGATTCCTTCGAGAACTCCCGCTTCTTGGGGCGCATGTCGCTCGGATCGACATAGGGGTAGGGGATGCAGCCTTCCTTGCAGAGCCGGTAGGGTTTCTCAAAGGTTATGATCTTCAGCCTGCGTTCCAGCTCATCCCGTAAGAATACGTAGAAGGAGCGCCTGACCATCTCAAGATAGCTGAGTTCGAATCTGGACTTTTTCATGCCCCTTAAAAGCCGCCCTCCCGAATCGAATGCGGGCCGAAGCAGGCCGTAAGCCGGGTTCTGTCCCCGGAAAGGGTTACCCCGCTCCGGGTGATGATCATTCATCTAGGACATCAGTTGCCTGATGCCTCCAGCAACCTACCCAGGGGCGGGACGGGCCGTCCTTATAGCCCCTCTATTGGTCTTGCTCCGGGTGGGGTTTGCCGAGCTTCCCCGGTCACCCGGGGAACTGGTGAGCTCTTACCTCGCCGTTTCACCCTTACCCGCCCTGTAGGCGGGCGGTCTGTTTTCTGTGGCACTTTCCCTAGGGTCGCCCCCGGTCGCCGTTAGCGACCACCCTTGCCCTGTGGAGCCCGGACTTTCCTCTCGCGCCTTGTCCGCGCCAGCGATCATCTGTCCTGCTTCAACCCAATGACTTCCTTAGCGCATGAGTATGTGATTATCAAGCATATCTTTTCGGCCCGCCGCCGAGCCACGCCACGGCATAGGCCAGGGCGGCCAGCAGCATGACCCGGCTGAAACCCCATTCCACGGCGGCGATGGCGGCCAGGGGGGCGCTTACCACGGACAGGCAGCCGTTGACGCCCCAGGCCCACGGGACATCACCGCGCGGCAGCCGGGCAAGGCCCAGGGGGAAGGGCATGCCCATGCAGAAGGCAAGCGGTGCGATCGCCAGCAGCAGGACGGCGATCCGGCCTCCCATTGGCAGCGCGCTGGTCAGCATGAGCAGATCGGCAAACCCCAGGGCATAGATCAGGATAAGGACCGCGACCATGGCGGGCAGGCAGCGGTGAGCTCCGGGTGCCATGCCGGAGGCCAGGCTCCCGCAGCCGGAAAAAGAGAGCATACCGCCGATGACAAGAGCGGCCGCGTACACGGGCGTGCCCAGATACACCAGCGCATGCTGGATCATGGCGATCTCCAGGAAAAGGAAACCCGCCCCAAGGCCGCCGAAATAGAGCAGGGTGGACAGGGGGCGAGAGGGCCTGTCCCTCATCATCAACGGCGGGAGAATCAGGACAACGGCCAGCAAGCCCACCAGCAGAGCGGTAATGATCAGGATCAGGTATCCCAGTTCAAAAAACGGGACCGCGCGCCGTCCGTAGAGATCCCTCAGTCGCGACAGCCCACGCACGGTCAGGAATTGCGAGAAATAGGGCCTGTCATCCGTGGCGGGGCGGATATTGAAATCATAGGCCACATCCGCGCCCCGCGTGGAGATAAGTCGGGCCGCTGTCAGGGACCAGCCTTCCTGCGCCGGCGAGGAGACGCGGTTCCCCATACCCGCTGACCTGGGCGGGATGAGCGGATCAAAGGCAAGGCCGTGGCAGAACTCGGAAAGATTGATGATATCCGCGTCCGTGATGGACGAGCGTTTGACCAGCATGGTGAAGGTCCCCCAGCTCTTGAGTGCCATGATATGCGTGCCCGGGTCCACGCCGAGGCTGCCCAAGGCGGTGCTGGCGGTGGCTATTAACTTGAGGCTCGCGCGCGGCGGCGTGTCCAGCCAGCACGAAACGCTCAACATGCCGCCCGGTTCGAGGCGTCGCCACATCTGTGCAAAGGCCTCGACCGTCAGGAGATGGTTCTCAGCCAAGGCATGGATGCCGGATGATCCTCCCATGGTGTTGGCCATGGGCAGGACGATCAGATCGTAACGGGCGCACTCACGCCTGAGGAAGGCGCGCGCGCCGAGCGGGTACACCCGCAGGCGGTGGTCAGGGTCACCGCTCAAGCGCCGGAGCATATGGGCCGCCCCGGGATGCGACTCCACGGCCGTGACATCACGCGCGTGGATCAGTCCCTGAACGACCTCCGCTCCGGTTCCGGCATCCAGAACCAGCACCGTTGCGGGACGTGTGAGGCGGTAGGCCGCGGCGCCGGTGGTATAATCAAGGATGGAGTGCCGCAGGGCGGGGTTCCACGATACCAGCGGGCCGAACCAGTCGCCGTTCTTGTAGACCATCGGATAAACCGGCAGATCGCCCTCAAGGCTCAGGCTAACACCCGGCGCGTACCGTAGCGCACGGGACGTGACGATCTGTAGATACCCCATGGGAGACGTGAGACCGCCGGCGATCGCGGCATCGGGCAGATCCAGTGCGCGCTCGATATCCTTGAACTCGGAAGGCTCAAGCCTGGGCGGGTGCAAGGCCAGCCACACCGCCAGGCAGACCGGCAGACAGACCGCCAGACGGCCGATCGGGTGCGTGATGATGAGTATGCCGGCCAGCAGGGGCATGAGGGCGATTATGGCGGGGATCGACTCTGGAGAGAACCGCTGCATCAGGATGACGGCCAGGGCGGCGCCCATACCGGAGCCGATCAGATTGGCGCAATAGAGATCTTTGATATCGGAAACGAACCTGGCGAACACCAGGCCGACGGCCAGGGCGGCGAGAAAAAAGGGGATGAAGTAGCACCCGCAGACGGCCGCCAGGCGGTAGCTGTGCCCGGGTTCGGCAAAGAGCAGGTAGGAGTCGAAACGGATCGGGCCGCTCTGGGCCGCCTGGACCGCCAGGGCCATGGCAAGGCCGGAGGAGACCATGAGGACGGGGAGCACACGTTCGTAGCCGGAGAGCAGACAGCGGCGCAAGAGGGCGATGCAGGTCCCGGAGGCGCCGAAGCCCAGGAGGGCGATGGCGATGATCGTGGCCGCGAAGTGGTGCCATTGGACAATGGACAGGATCTGCATCAGGCTGACCTGATAAGCGATCACGGCCGCACTGACCAGTGCGACAGCCACGAAGAGGCGCAGCGGTTGCGCCGGCGCGGGGCTGAGGATCATGGCCCCCGGCGCAAAGGCACGAAGCGCACCGGCAGGATGTCGCGGGTATAAACCGTTGAATTCTGTTTTTCCACCAGCATGAGCTTCTGCACCATGAAGGGCGAGCCCACGGGTATGACCATGCGGCCGCCATCCTTGAGCTGCCTGATCAGCGGAGGAGGGATATACTCCGCCGCCGCGGTGACGATGATGGCGTCGTAGGGGGCGTATGCCTCCCAGCCGTAATAGCCGTCGGCGATCTTTACCCGCACGGTGTTGTATCCGAGGGCGCGCAGGCGCTTACCCGCCGCAAGCCCCAATGCCTCGATGATCTCGACCGAATAGACCTCGGGGGTGACGCAGGCCAGGATGGCGGCCTGATAGCCGCTCCCGGTGCCGATCTCCAACACCTTTGCCCCGGGCTTGATCTTCAGGATCTCGGTCATGAATGCCACGATAAAGGGCTGCGAGATGGTCTGTCCATAGCCGATCGGCAGAGGCCGGTCGTCATAGGCACTGGATGCGAGGGCCTGGGGCACGAAGAGGTGGCGCTTGACCGAGCGCATGGCATCGACCACGGATGGATCCTTGATCCCCTGGCCGACGATCTGTGCGTTCACCATGGCCTCGCGCTCCCGCACGAATGGATCGCCGGGCGCGGCGAACAGCATCAGGCAGGCAATGATGCCGAGGACTCCGGACATACCTGAATAATATAAAGATCAAAACGCGGATGGGAATACCTCGCCCTCTCCGCGGGCCTTGGGGGCGATGATCGCCCCCAAGGCCCGCGGAGAGGCGCGACGGAGGTCTTCTTCAGGGTCGTCTTTCGATCGCGCGCAGGATATCATCCATCTTCTTCAGTTCGTTGCCGTAGTTTGCCCAGTCGCCCTGCTTCAGGTATTCCTGCGACTTGCGGTAGTGCCCCAAGGCCTCGATGGCCAGCTGGCGGTCGGTCTTTTCCATGACCGTGGCGGCAGCGGCTATGGGGCCGGCAGTCTTACCCGGCAGCACTTCGCCGCCGAAGATCTTCTGGAGGGCGAGCTCAAGATTGCCCTCCATGGATATCGAGTTGCCGTAGGCGGCGATGACACGTTTGAGCTCCGGCAGCTGCCCCTTTTCGGCCGCCAGATAGAGCGGTTCCACATACAGGATGGACTTCTCGATCGGTATGGCCAGAAGCCCCCCGCGAATCACCTGGGAGCCGCTCTGGTTCCACAGCGAGATCTGCTTGGATATCTCGGCATCCTGATCGATCCTGGCCTCGATCTGGCGCGGGCCGTAGACCAGCTTCTGCTTGGGGAAGTTATAGACGATGACCCTGCCGTAGTGCGGGGCATCGCAGCGCACCGCCATCCAGGCCGACATGTTGTCCTTGTTGCGGGGCGTGAAGGGCAACAGCATGATGAATTCTTCCTTGGCCTCGCCGGGCAGCTTCATGATCGTGTAGTAGGGGTCCATGATCTCCTCGCTGCCCTTGGTGCTGGTGGCGGGGATGGCCCACAGGTCTTCCTTGTTGTAGAAGACCTGGGGGTCCTGCATGTGGTAGGCGAGATACATGCGGGCCTGGATACCCATCATGCCCGCGGGATAGCGCAGATGCCGCTGCAGCTCGACCGGCATGTCCTTGAGCGGCCTGAGCAGGCCGGGAAAGATCTTGGCATAGGTCTTCAGGATGGGGTCGCCCTCGTCACTGGCATACAGGGTCACGCTGCCGTCATAGGCATCCACCACGGCCTTGATGGAGTTGCGGATATAGTTCCCGAGCCGTGAGGTCGGTTCGGAGTACGGGTAACGATCGGTCACGGTATAGCCGTCCACAATCCATAACAGACGCCCCTGGGGTGATACGACCAGGTACGGATCGGGGTCGAGACGCGCAAACGGCGCGATGCGGGCCACGCGCTCCCTGATATTGCGATAGTACATGACGCGGGTCTCGGAGGTGATGTCGTCGGAAAGCAGGATGGTCAAGGCGCCGAAGCGGGCCGCATAGAGCAGCTTGCGCAGGAAGGTCAGGGGCACGCCGCCCTGGCCTTCATACCGGGCGTAGACATTCTTCTCTCCTACCGGATAATCGAACTCCGGGCGCTTGCCCTTGACGAAGACATACTCGTTGGACTGCTCGCCGAAATAGATCTCCGGTCTGGTGACCGTGATGTCCGTGGATGCCACGGGCGGTATGTCCTTGATGAAGAATTCCGGCAGCCCCTCCGGGGTGATGCGGTTTACCGGGCCCATGACCACGCCGTAGCCATGCGTGTAGGTCAGGTGCTCATTCACCCAGGTGCGCGAAGGCAGGGCGCTGTATGACAGCTCGCGGGGTGAAAGCATGACCTGCCGGTACTCGCCGCCCACGGTGTAGCGGTCGTTGTCGACATCGATGAATTTATAGTAGGTGCGGATCTCCTGGATCTGGGCGAAGGTCCTCAAGAGCGGCGCATGGTCCCAGAGCCGGATGTTCTTGATGGTCAGATCGTTGCGCTTGAGGTCTTCGAGCCTCAGGTCATCCTCGGCCGGGAAGACGCGATCCTCTATATTGTCCAGCCCGTAGGCCAGGCGGGTATAGTGGATGTTGCGTTCCAGGTATGGCTTCTCCAGGACGATCTCGTTGGGGATGACCTTGAAGCGCTGCACAAAGGCCGGATACAGGCTGCGTCCGGCAATCAGCACGGCCAGGAAGAAAACGACCGCCGTCGCCGGGACGCGCCAGGATGGCTTGAATATGCTGAACACCAGCGCCGCCGCGCATACTCCGCTCAGGACCATGAGGGTCTTGAGGACCCAGACCTGCGTGGTGGCTTCCGTGTAGCCAGCCCCGAAGACCACGCCGCGCCTCACGTTCAAGAGCTCGGCCTGATCGATCCAGAACCCTAGGACGGAGGTGAGGAAGACGGCGGCCAGCAGGACCAGCAGGTGCACCCGGGCGCCGGGCAGCAACCGTACCGTTTTGGGCGGAATGATGAACAGGGCGCGGCGGGCGACATAGATGAAACCGGCCGACATGGCCGCAATCACCAGCGCCGTCAACAGCGTGGCATGGATTTGCTGAAAGAACGGCAGCTTGAAGACGTAGAACCCGATGTCACGGCCGAAGATGGGGTCATCGATCCCGAAGGGGGAGGAATGTACGAAACGCTGAAAGAGATCCCACTGAGCGGCCGCCTGCAAGGCGGCGAAGAGGGCGAAGACGACCGACAGGCCAAGGGCGAGCCCCTTCATGGGGCGGGACTGAAGGTTCTGGGTTGGAAAAGGGATGACACCGTCGGGGTACACGACCGGTATGCCGTCGGTCAGTCGGATGGCCACGAAGAGATTGACGGCGAGGATGAGGAAGAACAGGGCGCCGAAAACGAGGCCGACCAGGATCTGCGACTTAAGGGTGACGCTGAAGACTTGCTCGTAGCCGACCTCCTGAAACCAGAACCAGTCCGTGATCAACCCCACTGCCTGCCAGACCAGGAGACCGATGACGAAGAGAGCGATCAGGACGGCGCCCAGACCGCCCTGCGGCGGGTTTCGGCGCGACTGGAACAGCGATGCAAGGTTCATGGCAGCTCCTTTTTTGTGTAAAGACCCGTAGAGTTGATCGACGACATGCAATCGTTTCGACGTGTCAGTATAGTGTGATCATTCACGGGTGTCAACCTTCACGGACACCTTCACGGTCAGGTCTGTCACGGTCAAGTGATCCGGCGATCCGACCGAAAGGATGGCGATAGAACCTGACGTAAAGAGGCAGGTACGGAAAACAGATTGACAAGCACCGGATCGATTCGGTAAATCCGGTCGTTAAAAGGTAATCTATGGCAGACAAACCGCAGCCGAGCGCACCCATAGACACCATCACCATGGGCCGCCGGAGATTCTTGAAGGTCTCGGCCATGGCAGTGGGCGGATGTTTTCTGCCCGGCACGTTCACCGGCGCCCTTCATGCGGCCGTTCGTCCCGAGCGGTCGCTCTCGTTCTACAACCTGCATACGGGCGAGGGTTTGAACACCATCTACTGGGCCGAGGGGCAGTATATCCCCGAGGCCTTGGCTCAGATCAACCACATCCTGCGCGACCACCGCAGCGGTGAGGTGGCCTCAATCGACGCCCGCCTGCTCGATCTGCTGCACGAGCTCTGCGGACACATGCGCACACAATCGCGCCTCCATGTCATCTCAGGTTACCGATCACCGCATACCAATGCCATCCTGCGGGAGCACCGCACCGGGATAGCCCGCAACAGCCTGCATACGCAAGGGAAAGCCATCGATATCCGCCTGCCCGGCCACAGCCTGGCATCCCTGCGCCAGGCCGCCGTGCGCTTGAGGGGCGGCGGGGTAGGCTACTACCCCGATTCCGACTTCGTGCACATGGATACCGGCCGCGTGCGGTACTGGTAGGATCAGACGACCGGATATGAAGCCCTGCCTGAGATTCATTCTGGTGCTGGGCCTTCTCTTTCTCCCCGTCACCCTCCACGCGGTCCAGGATGAGACCCTGGCGGAACTCATACGGCAACGCTTCGAAAACGTGACCCTGAACAAGGGATTGCGCGTGGGGGGATGCGATCTTTCATCCCTGTACATCATGCCGCGCCTCTACCAGCAGCGCGACTACCGGCCGATATGGGTCGACGAGGATCGCATCGATCAG
>JAKQBR010000198.1 GCA_029574005.1 Deltaproteobacteria bacterium
TGTTAGCGGCGATCGATGAGGGCACCCCGGCCGTATCCGGCATGCCGAAGGTGAGCGCCCCGGAGCCGGCCTTGACCAGGAGGCTGTCCACGTGTCCGTGGTAGCAGCCCTCGAACTTGACCACCAGGTCGCGTCCCGTAAACCCGCGCGCCAGGCGTATGGCGCTCATGACCGCCTCGGTGCCGGAGTTCACAAACCTGACGCGCTCGATCGAGGGGATGGCCAGGCAGAGGGCCTCGGCCATGCGCACCTCGAGCTCGGTGGGCGCGCCGTAGCTTACGCCCCGTTCGGCCTGGGCCTTGATGGCCTGCACCACCTTGGGATGTCCGTGCCCCAGGATCATGGGCCCCCAGGAGAGCACGAAATCGACATACTCCTTGCCCTCGGCGTCCCTCAGCCAGGCGCCGCGGGCCTGGTCGATGAAGCGCGGCGTTCCGCCCACTTTGCGGAAGGCCCGCACCGGCGAGTCCACCCCGCCCGGGATCACCTGCTTGGCGCGTTCGAACAAATCGATATTATTCACGGTTCTCTCCTCAGAAATAGCGCATGGAAGACTTCTTGAGCTCCCGTACACTCGTATAGACCTTGAAGCGCTCGACCCCTATCCTCCGGGCGATCGCATCGATCAATTTCTGCAGCTCGGAGACGCTGCGGGCATGCAGCATGGAAAAGAGCGCAAACTCGTCGAGGCCCGGACGCTCATAGCAATGCGTGACCGCCGGCTCCTCGGCCAGCTTGTTCCCTACCTCTTGTATCCGCTCTTCCGGCACGGCCCACACCACCATGGCATTGGCCTGCATGCCGGCCTGGCGGTGGCGCAGGATGGCCTTGAATTCCCTGATCACGCCGGAAGCCTTCAGCGCCGCAAGGCGCTTCAGGAGTTCATCCGGCCCGATACCCAGTTCGGCGGCCCAGACGTCATAGGGCGCCTCCTCAAGCGGCAGATCGCCCTGGGCGAGCTTCAGGATGGCCTTGTCCAGATCGTCCAGCATGCTCTGCGTTGTAGCCATAACCGGCCGCAACATTCAACCGCGAAAAAAGAAAATCTGTCCATGGGCGTGCTAAAGTTTACCAGCAGAGCAACACCATTGGGGTCGGACCGAGATAACAACTTGATATTCATGGATATACATCCCATTTCACGCTGTTTTCGAGGCTTATAATGCTGTTTTGGGGGTCAAAAACATGGTTATAAGAAGCAACCGGTTCCCTGAGTTCAAACACGCCATCTTCCCGCGCATGCGTTTCCCTACCCACGGCCCTGCTCCTCAGACATCGCTTGACCTCATCCACATACCCCTCGTCCCCCACGGCCAGACTCTGCGTCCACTCTGGCGCGCGGCGATGTCCCACTCTCTTGATCTCCTCATCCACGCATACACGATACCATGCGCTCATTTCATCCAAGCCAGGCATCCCCAACAGGTCCAGCAGCATGCCATGATCAACGCGGTCATATCGCTTGGGAGGCTTGACAATCTCTTGGTACCCGCCATACGGCCAGGATGAAGGATGACCAACTACACCGGCGCGCACCATGTTGAAATCGATGTATAACATGCATCGCATCAGGTGCTCGTTCGTCTGCACCGCCGTGGCATGATAGCGGTCTTCCCAATAGGCCCCCTTGCGATCCTTCCTGGCATTATATTCCTGCCCGGTCCGTCCGGCTATTAACTGCATGCTCTTGGGGATGGCGTTATCCCCGGTGTCAACCACCAGGATATGCACATGGTTCGAGGTCACCACATAGTTCAGTATGCACAAATGATAGCGCTTCCTGGCTTCGAAAAGCCACCACCGATACCGCTCACTGTCCCG
>JAKQBR010000203.1 GCA_029574005.1 Deltaproteobacteria bacterium
ATCAGCGGCCGTCTGCGTCCAGGGGTCTTCGCCGTATGAGGCGACAAAGCCCTCATTGGCCTGCCGCATGGCCTCCCAGGCTTCGGGGCAGATCCCGGCGGTATTGTCACTGGCAAACTGATATCTCATCGCCCTCCCCTTTCTCGGTTGGTTTTATCCACATGTTTTTATTTTATCGGATACCCCGCCAAAAATCTTTGCGCCCAGCACCTGAACAGGCGGTCTTGTTTTCTCCTTGCCATGACCATGCGGCCTACAGTACAAAACGCCCCAGGAAGAGGTTGAACCTGATGCCTGAATTGCCAGAGGTACAGACCATCGTTGAGGATCTGATCGCGGCCGGGATCGAGGGCGCCGCCATTACCGAGGCCACGGTCTACTGGCCCCGCACCGTGGCCACCCCCGACTTTGTCCGCGGCATCCGGGGCCAGCGCATCCGGCATGTCGGCAGGCGCGGCAAGTACCTGGTCTTTGAGCTGGAAAGCCCGGCGCGCATGCTCGTGCACCTGCGCATGTCCGGCCGCCTGCATCTGCGTCCCGGTCCATCCACTCCCGACCCCTACGACCGGGTGGTCTTCACCTTGAGCGACGGACGCCAGCTGTGCCTGCATGATCCCCGTAAATTCGGACGCATCCACCTGCTTGAGGATGCCGATCGGGTGCTGGGTGCGCTGGGCGTCGAGCCTCTGGATGAGGCCTTCACCCCCGGCGTCCTTTCCGATCTCCTGCGCCGCCGGCGGCGCAGGCTCAAGCCCCTGCTCCTGGACCAGACCCTCATCGCTGGACTGGGCAATATCTATGTGGACGAAGCACTTTGGGAAAGCGCCCTGCATCCCTGCCGCATCAGCGCCACCCTTTCGGCCGAGGAGACCGAGCGACTGTATGACGCCATCCGTCTGGTGCTTGCCCGCGGCATCGCCAACCGCGGCACCAGCCTGGGCAAAGGTCGTTCCAACTTCGCCTCGATCGCGCACCGCCGGGGCGAGAACGTCCATGCCCTGCGCGTCTTCCGCCGCGACGGCCTGCCATGCCCCCGCTGCGGCGCTGCCATCACGCGCCTGATCGTGGCCCAGCGCGGCACGCATATCTGTCCGCGCTGCCAGAAAGGAGACTAGTCGATGACAACGGTAGCACTGCTGCAATGCACCCGCTATGACGATGCGCTGCTCAGGCGGACCATCATGGACGGCCTTGACATGGCCGGCTTCGACTACGGATGCCTCAGGCACGCCCGGGTGGCCCTGAAACCCAACCTGCTCATGGCGGCGGCCATTGAAAAGGCGGTGGTCACTCATCCGGCCTTTTTCAGGGCCGTGGCAAGGATCGTGATCGAGCACGGCGGACATCCCGTGCTGGTCGAATCACCCGGTTTCGGATCGCTCGAAAGCGTCATCAGGCAGGTGGGATATGCCGAGGTTGCCAAGGACCTCGGCATCGAGATAGCCGACATGGGACCGACCATGATCCTGCACGACGACCACGCCCGCGTGTTCAAGCGCATCGAGATCGCTAAGGCCCTTGACGGCGTGGATATGATCCTCAACCTGCCCAAATTCAAGACCCACGGCTTGACCTATGTGACCGGGGCGGTCAAGAACCTCTTCGGCACCATCCCGGGTTTGAAAAAATCTCACATGCACATGCGCTGCCCCAAAGGCCCCGCATTCTCCGAATGGCTCCTGGATCTCTACGGCGCCTTGCTCAGCGGGTTCGAGAGGCCCAAACCCATCTTCACCATCATGGATGCCGTCATCGGCCAGGAAGGCGAAGGACCGGGTCCCTCGGGCACGCCGCGAGCTATCGGCGCCGTCATCGTCGGACCCGACCCGGTGGCCGTCGATTACGTGGCCACCTCGGTTGTCGGCCTGGACTACAAAAAGGTGGACACCATCATCCGGGGTTTCGAGCGCGACTTCGCGGTCTCCTCGCCCGAGGAGATCCGGATCGTCGGCGAGGCGGTCGAAGCGATGCGCCTGACCGGCTTCAAACCAACCCGCACCTCCATCTCTTCCCATTTTCTGCGCGGCCCCCTGGTCGGACATTTCGTCAAGAACCTGGTGGTGGAAAAACCCTGGCCCAACCCGGAAAGGTGCACCCTGTGCTACAAATGCAGGACCATCTGCCCGGCGGGCGCCATCTCTGCGGCCAAACGCGATGCCGGGACCCCACGCTATGATTACAAGAAATGCATCCGCTGCTTCTGCTG
>JAKQBR010000207.1 GCA_029574005.1 Deltaproteobacteria bacterium
AGAACACCTTCTACGGCATCTTCATGGGCGACAACAACAAGGAGACCGAGGCCTTCGTGGATGCCGTGCCGCGCAACAACATCATGGCGCACTTCGGCGGGGCCACCGAGGAGGAGGCCAGGATCAAGGTGGCGTATGCCCGAGCGCAGGTGCAGGAGGTCAGCGACAAGTTCTTCTTCATCGAGCCTGAGATGATGGTCGAGATGGTGGGCGGCAAGATCCACCTGGACCGCTGGAACAAGTTCTTCCGCGAGACCGTGCGGGTGCAGCGCGTGCGCGGCAGCTTCATCATCGGCGCCCTGGTCAACAGCCTGGAAAACTTCTATGAGGTGGAGAAGGCCATGCGCAAGAGCTGCATCAACCAGATAGGCACGACGAACGATATCTTCAAGCCGAGCGACGCCAGCGCCTATTTCCAGCCCTATCACATGGGCCGCATGGCCTACCTGGAGTTCGACCTGTACACCCACCAGGACGACAAGGACGATTTCCTTAGGGCCTACATGGGCTTCTTCCGCGCCTTCTTCCTGGCCCAGGGCATGGGCAGCATCGCCGCCGCTGGTACGGCCAGTCTTCTTAAGGGCCTGCCGGGTCTGGATCTGTTGTTGCCCTTGGGCCAGCCGGAGTTCGCGAGGATCATGAGCCTGGCCGCGGCCGTCAAGCAGACCGTCGACCCCAACGATATCTGCAACCACCGCTGGGATTACGATACCGGGACGTCCAACAAGATATCCATGTTCTAAGCCTGCTGCAGGGGTGCAGCCCTTCTGCACCCCTGTTTTTTGTATACCGAAAAAAGGGATGAAAATGGATAAAGACGAGGGGACCCGCTATATCGTTGATACCATACCATGGGTGAAGCAGAGCGGTTTGTGTGTGGAGGTATTTGTTCCTGGCCATGTCAAGCTTACGGTGCCGGTTGCCAACCACCTCAATCATGTGCACATTGTCTATGCCGGCACCCATTTCATGCTCATGGAGGTGGCCGGCGCGGCATTGTGCATGGCGACGTATGGCATCGAGGAATTCGTGCCCCTGAATAAACAGATGACCATCAGATATCACAAGCCGGCGTTGACGGACCTGACCTGCGAACTCCATCTGAGCGCCGATAAGGCCCGGGAGATGCTGCAGCCGATCAGAGCCAGAGGCAAAGGTGATTGGATACTGGACATGTCAGTCACGGATGCCAGCGGCAGCGTGGTGTCATCCGCTACCTGCAATTATTACCTCATACCAACCCCTCACTAGGGCCTCCCCCTTGAAAGGGAGCGCATGGGAGACGGCCAGGACGCCACTTTACCGTAACCATATAACGAGAAAGGAGCTCGTCTCATGGAAAGGGATGTTGTCATAGTATCCGCCTGTAGAACCGCCATCGGCACATTCGGTGGCAGTATGAAAGATCTTACCGGCACGCAGATCGGCGCGACCGTGATGCGCGAAGCAGTGCGGCGCGCCGGGATCGACCCTGCAATGATCGATGATGTCAGGATGGGCTGCTGCATGGAACCGGTCGATTCAATGAATGTGGCACGGGTGGCCGCCCTGGTGGCGGGAATCCCGGATACCGTACCCGGTGTGACCATGAACCGCGTGTGCATCTCCGGCATGGAAGCTGTGATCAGCGGCGCGGCCCTGATCAAGGCCGGAATGGCCGATATCATCCTTGCCGGCGGATTCGAACACATGTCGGGCATGCCGTATTGCGTTCCCAATGCGCGTTGGGGCTGCCGCCTGCAGGATAATACCTTTGTTGACATGCTCATCCACGGTCTCCACGCAGGATCTCATGTGCTCAGGGATGTGGATAAAGGCCCCCTGCAGGGTACGCCACTGGCCGAGCAGTTTAAGGGCAAACCCTACCTTATGGGCCAGACGGCCGAGTTCGTGGCCGAGCTGTACAAGATTTCGCGCGAAGAAATGGATGAGCTGGCCCTCAGAAGCCATAACAATGCCGAGCGCGCGACCAGGGATGGAGAATTCAAGGCCGAGATCGTACCGGTGGAGATCCCCAATAAGAAAGGCAAACCGCCGCTCATGTTCGACAAGGACGAGCATTTCCGTCCCGGGTTGACCATTGAACAACTGGCGGCATTGCCGCCGGCCTTCCTCCCGCAAGGCGGTAAGGTCACGGCCGGCAATTCCTCCGGCATCAACGACGGCGGCGCCGCCCTGGTGCTTATGTCCAGCACCAAGGCGAAGGACCTCGGGGTAAAGCCGCTGGCCAGGATTCGCGCCTTCGGCCGCGGGGCCTGTCATCCGTCTGTCATGGGTATCAGCCCGATCCCTGCGGTCAGAGATCTCCTGAAGCGCAATCCGGACCTGAATATCGATTCCTTTGAACTCAATGAGGTAAATGAGGCCTTTGCCTCACAGGTGATTGCCTGCGAACGCGATCTGGGTTTCAAGCGGGAGCGCACGAATATCAATGGCAGCGGCATAGGCCTGGGGCATCCGGTCGGCTGCTCAGGCGCACGGATCCTGGTCACCCTGGTGCATGCCCTTCAGAAACACGGTAAGACCCTGGGTTTGGCCACCTTGTGCGGCGGCGGGGGCGTCTCTCTGGCCACGGCCGTGGAAATGGTCTAACGCTCCTAATAAACATGGGCACCCCGAATGCCAGGGGTGCCCATGTCATAAACAGAATCCTTCTTGATTAATCGCCGGCCGTAGCGGGAGTAGTCGTCAGGATCGGTCCGTCCCGACGATACTTTTCCATGGCGGCTGTCTTGCGAAGCGTATTGAAGCTCCAGATCGAACCGTGTCGTGAGAAGAAATTAACCAACGAGGGTGGGATACTCCCCCCTGGATCGACCATGGCCTGGATGGTCGCCTCGGTGCGGTCGGCCCCCTTGGGGACCAGGGTATACTTCAGGGTGTTGACAGGGGTGCGGATCACGTCCGGACTGCGTTTGTAATCGCTCTTGACGGCGTTTCCCAAGGCGTACAGTGTACCGGTCTTGGGATCGACCGAGAACTTGATCTGCGCCACGGTATCGCGGTCCATGACCGGCCAGGGCATGTCCATCCTTACGTAGCCATAGATGATGTCTTTGGATTTTTCATAACCCGGCAAGTCAATGATTGCCGCCTCGCGACAATTGATGGCGTAGTCCTCCATGGCGTGTGCGTCCCGCAGCACGGCTTCGGTGGCCGCCAGGGGGGCATTGATCATGCCAACGGACTTGGCTTCGTAGATGCTGCTGCCCTCGATCTTTCTCATGAATACCGTGATCCCGTCGCTCTCCTTTACCTTTTGCCATGCCGATTCCTGTGCCAGTGCCGGAGACAAAAGCACGGCCGTCAAGCTCGCGGCCAACAGCAAAGCCCTTTGCATCGTGATCCCCTTCCCTTTCATGGCGTAATCCGCTTCTCTGCTATGAATATCTGCTATGAATATAAGTGAGAGAATACTATATTAGAGATTGGAACCACCGTTCTCTCACAACAGACCGTTATAGATATGGCTGGCCACCAGGTCGGCGCAGTCCATGCCGCTCTGGCAGGCGAGCTCCGTGCCTACGCCATGGGCTGGACCGGCGCAGTCGCCTGCCATGTACAGGCCTTTTACCGGTGTCTCGTGCGGCGGCCGCATGTATGAAACCTGGTTCGGGCTCTGTGCCGATGTAATCGCCGAACCGTTGCTCTTACCGATCCAGCTGGCCAGGGTCTGCACCGACCAGGTATCGCAGAACATGATATGATTATCGATGCCCGGCACCATCTCGCGGATCGTGTTCATCATGCCGTCGATCCAGACCTTGGCATCCTGCTTCAATTCCACGTCGAGCGTGGGGGCGCAGGCCACGACGGTAATCAGCTGGCAGCCTTCGGGGGCCAATGCCGGATCGTAATTGGATGGGATCGGGGCATAGATGGGCATCATGTCGGGATACTCGCCGGTATCGAGCTGATGGATGAAGTGGCGGACATTTTCGTCGGTGATCCCGCCGGGGAGTTTGAGCGGCACGCCGCCCACCAGGGACCCGGCCTTGAGCAGCTTCTTGTTCAAGCCGATCTTGGCCTGCACGGCCGTCCATGACGGCTTGATAGCGCGCACGCGTTCGACGTAGTCCGTGGTGAAGTACTCGGGTCCCGTCAGCTTCTCGACCGTGTCACTCAGGTTGGTGGTGCTGATGACCGCACGTGCGGTAATCTTATCGCCGCTCTCAAGCGTTACGCCGGCAGCCCTGCCTGCCTCGACGTCGATCCTTCTTACGCCGGCCTTCAAGCGCAAAGCGGCTCCGTGCTTTTCGGCGCCGTTCAGGAACGTCTTGGGGATGATAACGCAGCCGCCCTTAGGATACCCCAGATTGTACTCAAGCGCCAGCTTCTGGAGATTCCAGATCGATTCCCCGGCCGAGGCTTCCCAGGGCGGGACGATGAAGAACAGCCCCAGGAGGCTGGCGATCATGGAGCGGATCTCGGGGTTCTTGGTATAGCGGCACATGAAATCGTGCACCGATATATGGTTGACGGCCTCCATCTGATGCGGGCGCATCGTCATGATATCGAAGAAGAGTCTGGCGATGGCCGGATAGTGGATCGGGCTGATCTTGGTCTGCCAGAGGAGCCGGGGGACGACGAACTCGTACAGAACGGCCAAGGGCGAGCGTGGGATGTTGACATCGACGTTCATGCCCTTGAAATAGACCGTGTACTTGGTATGCACGAACTCGATCGGCGTGCCCAGCCCTAAGCGCTTGGTCAGGACGCCGAACGGCCCCTTGTTGCCGCGGATGAAAAGATGCGTGCCGGTGTCGACCTGGAAACCGTCCTTTTCATAATAGGAGCAGGCCCCTCCGGGGCGCGGATTTTTCTCCAGGATCAGCGTCTTCATGCCTTTGAGGGCGCTTATCGCCCCTGCGGCGCTGCCGCCCATGCCGGTGCCAATTACGATAACATCATAGTCATGCCGCATGGTTTTTGCTTTGTTGCGTCTGTGCTCGGCCATAGTCTCCTCTCCAATCTTACACTTTCATGCATATGTTCTACAGGGATGCGTTCTGCCTGAGATTCTGCACATCCTGCCTGGTCACGGTGTATGGGAAGGGCAGGGGTTTGGTTCCATGAGGGTTGACCCTGCGCATCATCTTGCTGATAAGGTTGTCCAATCGGCTGGCGCCGATCAGGCTGATCGGTTTCTCGAACATATTCACCCGCGGCCGCAACTTGCTCCATATATGGCGCTTGAGGAAATGGACTATTTTGAAATTCTTGTTGAAGCGGTCGAACTCGCGCTGGGCGGTCTGGGGATCGTACACGGCCATGGCCGCTACCTTGCCAGAGAGCAAACCGCCGTGGATGCCGAACCAGGCAAAGGGGTCCATGAATCCGCTGATCGTGCCGCAGAGGATCAATCCTCTATGGCGCAACCGAGGATTATCGCTGGATGCCATGGGCACCACGCCTCCGACCAGGTAGCGCCAGTTCTCGTGTTCGACGCCCTCCATGCGTTTGGTGAAGGATTTGTAACGCTGCAGGGCCTCTGGGCTTACGGGGGTCAGGGAAAAAAGCAGGTCGAAGTAGTAGTTATTGGTTGCGGTCATGTACCCGTATTCGGTGATGCATTCATCGAACCAGACCCAGGCATAGTCGCTGAAGCCGCACTCTCCCATGGAACACCAGCCATAGCAGGGGATATAGGGGATGCCGAGCAGCTGGTAGGCATCTTCACGCAGTCCGCAGGCGATAATGGTGTTTTCGGGCAGCCCTTTGATCTTTTCGAGGCTCAGTTCGGAGTTGAACTCGAACTCGACCCCTTCCTTCACGGCGATGTTCAGGAGCAACGTGTCGAGGCTCGATGCGCGGTTCCCGCGTTCTACGGCAAAGACCATGTCAACGGGAGGATGAATACAGGTGTCATGGAAATAGATCGGGCAACGGATGAGAGGATTGAAGGACGGCGATACATCGATGCCGATATATTCCGAGGTCGTCGCGATGTCGATGGGGGTGGTGTGGACCGATGGATTATAGCGAGGATCTCCGCCGAATCCCTTCTCCCGATCGTGGATGATTACCTTGTAGCCATGCCGCGCCAAATCGATGGCCGCGACCATCCCGGACATGCCGGCGCCGAAAATCGTTACCTCCTTTTTCTGCATCCCACTCCTCCTTTCCCATAAAGCCGCAAGGGCTGAGATTATCCGCGCGAGTAAAGCGGAACCCGTCCCCTATCTGGGCATGAAAACATCATGATCATGCGGCGGTGTAGGGACTCCGGTGAGCCATTCAATGGCGACGCCGTTGTCTCTGCCGTGTGCGATGGCATCGCCTTGAAGATGCAGCCTTTCGCCGGGGAGTCGCCGTGCTCTCCCGCCTCCCTCGGGCCATCCGCTGATTTTCGTCAGGTGCTGTTGCGAGGCAACGATGACCCGAGGAGCCTTCCGGGAAGGTCCTGTACACTTCTGCTCGGTTCTCCCATGGTCGTATGTCACCAAACGCCGGCCTCGCCCGCCATGTTTGATTGCCGTCCGCGAGGCGCATGGAACGATGCAAGGATCGTTTCATGTTAATGTTAGTGAATTATAATTAACAGCCGGATGCCTGTCAATCTGATTCTGATGCGGATCTGCCATCGTGCAGGCATCTCAGTGCATGAAGCGCCCGGGCAGTGCGGTGTGCGCGGCTGTTCTGCCTGCCCGTTCCGTCGCCCGATGAACGCGGGGCCGCAGGTTGTGTCGGCGGTTGGACTGGAAAATCTCCTCCGCCGTTTTTTATTTTGTTTATCCTGCTCCTATGTTATTATTAGCTAACATGCACATTGATATTCCTTTAAGGAGGCACGGAATGAGCAAACTGTTTGAGACCATAGGGACCATTGCCGGGATGCTGGCCAGCGCCGATGGATTGATGTCCGGCATGATGTCGAGCCTTGACCCCAAAGTCGTGGCGGATGCGGTCAACAAGAACGGGAAGTTCATGCAGCAGGTGATCGCCGATCTCGATCCGAAGGTCCTGGCCGCCGGTATAAACAGCAATCCGGCCTTCATGGCCGGCCTCATCAAGGAGCTCGACCCGGCCGCCGTTGCCGCTTCGGTGAACAAGAACATCGGCTTCATGACCAGGATGATCGAGGCGTTGCACCCCAATGTCTTTACCGATTCCGCTGGGGTGGTTATCAATAAAATGAAAAATACATTCCTCCCGTCACGTTCGGCAGGGAAAAGAAATTGAAATAGAGATCGACCGTTCCCGATCGGCGGGGACGCATTCGGCTATTGCCAGACACCGACAAGACGCCGGCCGATCGGTTTTAAAACGACCGGTTGCCGCCGACTCGGCGTCGATACCGGACTGGAAACCCGAACCGGACGCGCGATGTCACATCTGTGCGATCTCGGCGCTACGATCTAGCGCTTGACATCCTCAAACGCTTCGGCTATATGCGAACCCTATTTGGGCGCTAAGGAGCTTATGGGTATGAGGACAACATTTATTGCAAAGAAGGAAGAAGCCGACCACGCCTGGGTGCTGGTTGACGCCGCCGACAAGGTACTGGGACGACTGGCCGTCGATATCGCCTCGATTTTAAGGGGCAAGACCAAGCCAGAGTACACGCCGCATGTCGATACCGGCGACTTCGTGGTCGTGATCAACGCCGAAAAGGTGAAGCTCACCGGCAACAAGCTGGAAGACAAGAAGTACTACCGCCACAGCGGATACATGGGTGGATTGAAAACCGCTACGGCCAAGGATGTGCTGGCCAAGAAGCCGGAGGAGATCATCCGGCACGCCGTCAAGGGGATGCTCCCCAAGAACAGCCTGGGCAAGGCCATGTTCAAGAAACTCAAGGTATACGCGGGAAGCACGCACCCGCACGAGGCTCAGCAACCGCAAGCGCTTAAGTCATAAGAGGGGTAGTTATGCCAGAGAAAATTTACGCCACGGGAAGAAGGAAGAACGCCACCGCACGCGTGTGGTTGACTCCGGGGAAAGGAGCCTATACGGTTAACGGACGGGAGGTCGATGAGTACTTCGACCGGGAATCCTTGAAATTGATCGCCATGCAGCCCTTTGAGCTCACCGAGACCAGAGGCCAGTTTGATATCTACGCCACGGTCAGCGGCGGAGGCATCTCCGGCCAGGCCGGTGCCATCCGGCACGGCATATCGCGGGCGCTGTCCGAGTTCGACCCCGACAAGATGAAGCCGGTGCTGAAGTCCGCCGGCTTCCTCACGCGCGACCCGCGCATGGTGGAACGCAAGAAATACGGCCTGCACAAGGCCCGCAAGCGGCCGCAGTTCTCGAAACGTTAGGTTAAGCTCACCCAGCCAATGACAGAGCCATCCTGGCCGACATCGGCCGGGATGGTTTTTTTGCGCCCCTGACAGCCCGCCGTTTTTTTATCTTGACTCGCTACCCTCGGCCGCCGTACCAAAGGTGTTATCGCCCGATCAAGGAGGTGAAGCATGGAGGATCGTATCCGCAAGGCCGCCATTGCCGGCACCTGGTATCCGGGGGATCCCGCGACCCTTACCCGTGATATCCGCACCTTTCTTAATGACGCAGTGATTCCCCGTCTGGCGGGCAGGCCTGTGGCCGTGATCAGTCCGCATGCCGGTTATATCTACTCCGGCCCGGTGGCGGGCTATGCATACAAGGCCGTCCAGGGTCAGTCCTACAAGCGAGTGGTGGTTATCAGCCCTTCACACCGAGCCAACTTTCCTTTCCTCTCGCTCTGGGCCGAAGGCGGCTATGCCACCCCGCTGGGGGTAGTCGAGATCGACGAGGAGTTCTGTGCACGTCTGACGAACGATTCGGCGAGCATCCGGGATAGCCGACCAATGCATCTCGCCGAACATGCGCTTGAGATACAGCTGCCCTTCCTGCAGGTCTCGCTCGGCACCTTCAAGCTTTGTCCCATCATCATGGGGCAGCAGCAGATGGGACTGTGCCGCGAACTGGGGAACGTCCTGGCCCGCGCTATTGGAGACCCGCGCGAGACCCTGGTGGTGGCGAGCTCGGACCTTTCCCATTTCCATCATTCATCCAGGGCCGCCGTCATGGATTCAACAATCGCCAAACGGATCGAGGAGTTTGACATCGAAGGTCTGAACCAGGCATTGGAGACCGGCGCCGGAGAGGCCTGCGGCGGGGGGCCGATCATCAGCGCCATGGTCTATGCCCAAGCCGTCGGACACCCTACGGCTCAGGTTCTGAAATATGCCAACTCGGGCGATGTCACCGGCGAGAGGTCCTCGGTTGTTGGCTATCTCGCAGCGGTCATATCATAAGAGGTTCTGCGCTCCAGCCCTTGGAATCAGCGGATATAGCCCGGAAACACGTGGCGCGGCGACACGGGTTCAGGCGACGTACACCAGGAACCCATGCAGGTGCACACCCTCGGGATGGGCGCTCGTGAAGGGATAGTCCGGGGACTGATAGAGCGGCTCCATAACCGCGGCATGCCGGTTGTTGGATAAGGCCGCGCGATTGATGGCCTTGAGCAGTTCGAGGGCACCGAAGCGCGTGGCATAACTCGCCGCCGTGAAAAGCAGGCCTCCGGGCTTGAGCCGAGCCATGGCCAGGGTACTGACCTTGGTATACTCCTCGTGCTTGGCAAAAGGCGGCATGTCGCATACCACGACATCGAAGCACTCCTCTTCGCGGTTGAGATAGCTGAACACATCCTCTTTGACATGCTTCCATACCAGAGGACTCACCCCATTGAGTTCCCGATTGCGCTTCGCCAGGGACTGGGCAGGCGCGGAAGAATCCACCGAGACGACGGAGCGCGCCCCACCCTTCAGGGCATGCAGCGCAAACCCGCCGGAATAGGAGAAGAGGTCGAGAACGGTCTTGTCTTTTGCCCGGAGCATCAGTTTGGCACGATTCACGCGGTGGTCCATAGGGTAGCCCGTGCGTTCGCCGGTCTTGACATCCACGGCCAGGCGGATGCCGTTTTCCATGACCTCGATGTCGTCCTCGGGCAGAACGCCGGATAGAGGTCCGGACTGCGGGCTTAAGCCTTCGGCCTTGCGCGATTTGACATCGGAACGCTCGTGGATGACATGCTGAGGGAAGCACTCATTGAATATGGCCACTACATCATCCATGAACTGCGCCATCCCCAGGCAGAGAAACTGCAGCACCAAAACATCGCCGTAGATATCGGCAATGAGCCCCGGAAGGCCGTCGCCTTCGGCATTGACCAGCCGGTAGCAGGTGGTATCAGGCGGCACGATGGCGCGGCGCATGGCGACGGCTTGCTTGATGCGTTGAGCCAGGAAGCCCCTGCCGATAGTCTCCTTGCCCAGGCTCAGCACCCGCACGGCAATCT
>JAKQBR010000210.1 GCA_029574005.1 Deltaproteobacteria bacterium
GGCGGCACAATCATTTTTTTAACCTCCTCTGCGCAAGGGGCATGGTCGCCGTCATGATTGAGCGCCCGGCACCATGGAGCCAGGCCGCCAGGCCGCATTGACTTTCCCTCGGCCGGCTTTATTTGTAATGCCTATGCCGGGGGGAAAAGAGATCTATCAACAGTGGATACAGGAAAACGTCGATGTGCTCGTCGAGGAGGTCCTGTCCCAGATCGCCGGGGATTCCAGCCTGAGGCATTACCACAGCCGCATCAAACCTGATGAGGTCAGGCAGCGCATCCGTGCGGTCTTCGAGGATGGTTTCGAGCGGCTTCAGGCATGGCTGCACAGCGGCAAAGAAGACGAGGATATCCTGCGGCCCTACATCGAGCTCGGCCGCGCACGCCGGGGCGAGGGCGCACCGCTCGAAGAGGTCATCCGCATCTTCCTGATGGTCAACCGCACGATCAATGCGCAGATCGAGGCCAACAAGCTCTTCAACACCCGCTACCGTCTCAATGAGCTGGCGGACCTCAACCGCGATACCGCCACCTTTTTCAGCAAGATCGTGCATGCCATCATCAGGGGCTACGAGGATGGGGTGTAAGGTGTAAGCTCAAAAGCTGAATCTTTATTGTCCCCGTGCCTTGGCCAGGAAGCCTGCCATCTGTGAGATGACCATGCGCATGACCTCCCGCGGCAGGAAGTAGCCTTTGGCCTCGCGCATTACGATCTCCTCGATCTCGCTTACCGTGGCCTCTACGTTGCCCGTGCGCGTGAGGCTCTCTTCGATGAGGCTGCGCGTGGCCTGTGCCGCCTCCCGGGATCGCGGGAGGAATTGCCGGGCATCCGCTCCGGTAAAGGCGCCGTAATGCTCGCACAGATGGGCCTTGACCGGGTAGCCGGACATCTTCTCCAAGCTGGCCTGGTACTGGTCGAAGTTGGCGTTGGCGGCCGCGAAGACGGTCTCGCCAAACGGGATGCCGCCGGCGTCGGATGCCGCCAGGGCCTGCTCCTCGCGCACATACACGGCCATGGAGCAGGACGAGTGTCCGGGCGTAGAGATAATCTCCAGGGTGCACTCGCCGCAGGTCAGGATATCTCCTTCCTTAACCGTCTCGTCCACCGGAAACGCTGTCAGCCCATCGAGGCCGAACTCCCGGGCACGCTCCGCCATGCCGGCCTGAGCGAGCAGCAAAACGCTGAAATCGACAACGGCCTTGATCACGGCCGGCCGGGCAAGGTTCTCCGCGGCCCGAACCGAGGCCGTCACCGTGATCCACGGCCAGTGCTTTTTACTGTAGGGCACGATCCCGACATGGTCGAAATGGGCATGCGTGACGACGATACGCCCGATCTTCTTCACATCGATGCCCAGACCCGCGATCTGTTCGAGCACCGCGGGGATGGCCGTGACCATGCCGCCACCCAGCAGCGCCATCTCGCTGCCCCCGTCAAGGAGATAGACGCACGATTCGCGCAGGCCCAGCAGAGTGATGCGTTCGGTGACCTTTCCCGGTTCCTGGATAACCATGCCCGACCTCCTCAAAAAGGGTGTATATCGGGAAGGTACCATAGGCACCGAGCTCGTGTCAAAGCGCCGAATGATTCACGTTACGACGCACTTAGCTCATCATGGTTTATCCCCGGGGCATGAGTTTCGTCTAAGGGGATTTCCCGGCAAGGCAACCGATCTCACTCGTTCGAGGCGTGCTTGCTGCCGGGCCGACCGGTCCAGTGATCCATGCAGCCGCCGGCCCCGGAGAGGAGCAGCATCCAGTTGAGCAGGGTATCCGGGAACAACCCGCGCAGGATCATGCCCACCTGCGACCCCTGGGGCCGCATCACCATGGCCTTGCCGCGTTTGAGGGCCTTTTCGACGATGACCTCGGCGATCTGGTCATGCGAGTCCAGGCGCGGCACGAAGAACTCGCCCAGGAAATTCATGCGCGTGCCCTCGAACATGCCGTGCTTGAGGATCCCCGGATGGATGGACGAGAAGCGCACGCCGAATTTCCGATCATGCATGGCCTCCAGCCGCAGCGATTCGGTCAATCCATAGACCGCCCACTTGGTGGCACAGTACACGGCCAGGTCCGGCAGGCCGGTCAGCCCCGCACCCGAGGAGATATTCACGATATGGCCGGAGTTGCGCTCCAGCATGGCGGGCAGAAAGGCATAGATGGTATAGTACATGGACGTTAGGTTGATCTTGGTCTCCCGCTCCCAGGCGGCCGGCGGGTGTGAGCAGAAGCGCCCGGCGATGACGCAGCCGGCGTTGTTGATCAGGATGTCCACCTGCCCCATGTCGCGGACGGCCTGGACGGCCAGCTCGTTCACGCGCGCCTCGTCGGTGATGTCGCACACCTGGCAGTAGACCTCAGCGCCCAGGGTCTTGAGCTCCCGCTCGGCCGCGGCGAGCGCCTGCTGGTCGAAATCCCAGATGGTGATGGCGCAATTTTCCTTGATGAGCCGCTTTACGGTTGCCAGACCGATCCCCTGGGCCGCGCCGGTAATGACAACCTTCTTCCTGCTGATGTCCAACATGACCTACCCCTTGCCCCCGCCCACCGGCAGGGTAATGTATTCACCACTCAAGCAAACCGGGATCAGGCCGCCGGAGAGTCCGACCGTGGCGTCGACCGGCCGGATGGCATGCGGCAGATCGCGCGGGATGTACACCGCGCCCGGGGTGGCGACCCGATAGGTCTCGCCGCCGAGTTCCACCTCGAAGGTGATGGCGTTTTCATCGCCGATCATGAGGTACATCTCGTCGAAGGTGTGGCGGTGAGGCACGGCGCGGTCGGTCCCGATGGCGATGTCCTTGAGCTCCTGGGTGATCTCTTTGATGTAGAGATACAGAGCCCAGGCTTCGGCCTCGGGTACCTGGGCCTTGCTCATGAGCACCGGATAGGGAATGGCCTGGCTGAAGTCATGAGAGGGAAGTTCGTTGACCAACACGGGACGGCGGACGATCAAATGCGCATATGTTTCCGACATGGGCTCCTCCTTTTTTTAAAAACATCAAATCACAGCAAAAACCATGAGGTCAGCCTTGCACAGCGGACCCGGACCAAAAGTAACCATCGGTTAGTAACCAATGGTTACTTATACGGCGGTCTTGTCCGCGTGTCAAGCCTGCATGTCCTGAATTCCCGATTGCTGGACGATGCCATAACAAGGTATAGGGTTTTACGAAGGATCGACGCGCCATGCAGCAGAAAAAAAAACCCACGCCAAGACGCCGGGGCACCAACCGCAGAGAGGAAATCCTGAAAGCCGCCCGGGAGCTCTTCCTCAAAAACGGGTACAGCCTCTCCACGGTCGAGCAGATCGCCCGGCACGCGGGCTACAGCAAACGCAGTGTATACCTTGATTTCCCCAAGAAAGACGACCTTTTCATCACCATCTGCAACGAAGGGCTCTTCATCGTGCGCGACCAGCTCCTGCAAATCCCCCTGGGAATCGGCTTCGAGGATTACATCACGCGCTACCTGGAAACGATCGCGGTTTTTTCACACCAGCATGCGGGTTTCTTCCGCATGCTCACCGCCGATGTAACCCCTGAAATCATCGCCAACTGTTCTCCGGAGGTGAGAACCCAGGCCATGGAAATCGAGAGCGCCGGCATCCGCCTCCTGGCCGAGGCGGTCGAGCGGGCCATGCGCTCCGGGCTCGTACCGGAAGGCGACGCCTGGGAGGTGGCCGAGCTGTTCATCGGCTCGGTGGTGGGCATCATCATGCTCTCCATGGGCGGCAGCCAGGCCATGCTGTCCTATGACAAGATGAAACTCAAGGTCAGAAAGCTGGGCGAGATCGCCTGCCGCGGGCTCATCCGTTCGGGCAGGCGGTAACAACACCTGAGACAACCAGTGTTTCACATTGTCCGTCCGCTTTGTGCGCTCAGGGCATATCAGGCCTGGCATTCGGCGGCTCGTCCGGGGCATCGAGCACGCGCATGGTGCTGATCCTTTCCAGGTAGGTCCCCGAGGGGCCGCTGCCGAGATCGAGCCGGGTTACGGCCACACGGTTGACCACCACCATGCCGCCGGTGTCCTGGCGGTAGCCCCAGAACCCATGGATGCCGAAGGGGGTTTCATCCACCCAGCCCAAGAACAGGATGATGTGGCCGCTCATCTTCAGCAGGGTCAGGCCGGGTATGGCCTCGTTCTTAAGGACCATGAGCTTTTCCCTGCCATTGCCCCTGGTCGGATTCCGGTAGATCTGTCTTCCGACGCGGCCCTGCTGGGTTGTGTTGCGCGGCAGGACCAGGCCCACGGTGGCGAAGACCTGCTGCAGATAGCGCGAGCAGTCCTGCTCGCCGAACTGTCCCCCCCAGCCATACGGCGCATGCAGGAGTTTGAAGGCCTGATCGATGATGGTGCGCGGGGTATACGGCAGATACCCCGGGTACGCGTCTCTTTCCTGGACATAGGCGTATGCCATGGCGCAGCCGCCGTCGGGTTTGCGCAAAGGCACGCATACACGATACCGGCCGGGTCCGCCGTCATCCTCCAGCGGCAGCCTGGATCCCATGCGTATGCGCCCCAGATAGACGCGCAGGTTCTCATCCGTATAGAGGTCGGCCTTGGCGGCGGTGATGACGACGATCTTTTCCGCCCAGATGTAAGATTTGACGATATCCTGCGTGCAGAAAGCCACGCATGCGGCCTTGAGCCAGCCGCGCGTCAACGGGCTTACCGCGTAGACCCACCGGCCGTCGCGGCTTTGATGCAGGATCGCCACCGGCGTGGCGATATCGAGGGTGTCGTGCTGCAGGCGGTCGAAGCTCAGATTGATGTCGCTCTTATACAGACCTTCCTGCAGCGGCAGGGCGCGGTGATCGCAGAATGCGGCGATCAGCCCGAAACGCACCGTCACCTGTGCTCCGACCGCTTCCAGGTCCAGGTTGGCTTCCTGTCTTTTCCACCAGGCGGCATCGGGTCGCGTGCCGTTGCTCAGGTAGTAGCCTCCCCATCTGGTCCAACGCAGGTTGCGCTGGAGTTCGGCCTTCAGGTTGGCGCCGCTCACACTCGCGGGGAAGTCCACGATGTCTTTGATGCTGTCCTCATGCTTTTTCGTTCGGGCGTTCATGGACGCTATCCGGTCATAGGTCATGACCCGGCGGTCGGGGTCCGGGTGGCGGCCGATCCAGAAGCCCGGCGTATTCATAAAGGCCTGGGTGCCGGGGACCAGCGCCGGGGAGAGCACCTGCCGCATGGGGGGCGCCGGTGGCTGCGGTTCCGGAGCGGTCGTGGCGCAGCCTGTCAGCACCGCCAGCAACAGCAGCGCGACCAGGGCCGGGGTGCGACGCATAACAGACATGCGGTATTCGTACCACCCCGCAGCCGACCTACCGAGCGGGACTTTGTCCGGTATCGCGCACCGAGGCGTCTTCTTGGCCCGCATCTTGTGATACTCCCCCTCTCCCCGGCAATCGTACGCACGATCGCCGGGGGTGAGTCCGCATGGTTCAAGAGCAGCATATATTTATTCTTGGCCCCGGACCATGTCCGGGACTGCAGCCATCTACTTCGCTGCCGGAATTTCTTCCTTCTTGGGCAACACCTTGGGCTTCACCATCTGCTTGCCCATCTTGCCGGCGCCGGGCGAGGCCTGAACGCTCTTTTTGTCCACGGGTGCCGGCTCTACCCACTTGATCTGTTCGAAATTGCGCACGTTCTGGCCCTGGATGAAGCTCTTCCAGGCGACATCGATCTTGGCCTGCGACAGGTCCGCGTTGGCCAGCGTGGCGCCGGTCAGCCTGGCGCCGGAGAAATCGGCGGCGTAGAAGCGCGAGTCGCTCAGGTTTGCGCCGGAGAGGTCGGCCTTCAGAAACAGGCACGAGTTGAAGAAGGCTGAGGTCATTTTTGCGCCGCTGAGGTTGGCATTCGAGAAATCTGCCCCCTCGCCCTGCGCATTCTGCAGGTCCGCGCCGCGCAGGGACGCGTCCGTGAACTTGGCCTGATTGAAGTGCATCGCGTGCAGGCTGGCGTTGTCGAATTTCGCGCCTTCAAGATTGGAATGGCTGAGATCGAGACTGATGAGATTGCCGGCGCTGAAATCGGCCCGCGTGAAATCGTAGTTCTGGAGGTTCATCTGGGTCTGCGCCGCCAGCTGCATGTTGGTGATGCCGCTCAGGTCGGCATTGCGCATATTCTTCTCGCCTGAGAGCAACCGGCTCAGATCGGCCTGGCTGAACGCCCCGGCGGTCGTCGGGCCGGCCACGGCCAGGAGCACCATGCAAAGCAATCCGTGCCATTTCCGCTTCATCATTATTTTCCTCCTTGCACAGCAATGTGTTGCCGGATCGATG
>JAKQBR010000240.1 GCA_029574005.1 Deltaproteobacteria bacterium
CCCCGTGCTGCTGTAATCTGGGGGGATATAAGGCAAGGACGGTGCCAGGGGACGGGAATGACAATAAAGCATGAAATATCAAAGAGATATGCGCATCATGACCACCCAAAACCGATTACACGGATTACGATACCGTGATCTGAATCACGAACCCGTGACCCGCACAGGCGCGCCGTGAGATCAAGTCTGTCTTTACTTTTATCCGGAATGGAATATGGTGAGGGTGTGCAGGTAATATTCCACGAGGACTTTTATCAGGTCTATGCCCATGACCCGGCGGCCGAGGCCGGTAGGATGGAGGCCGTCGTAGAGGTGCTCCGTCAGCAGGTGGAGTTCGTCACGGCCGAGGCCGCCCGACCAGAGGACATAGCGGCCGTGCATACCCGGCGGCATATCGATTCCATCCGCCGCCAGGGACTCTACGACATCGCGGCCCTGGCGGCCGGCGGAGCCATCCAGGCCGCCCGGCGCGGACTGGAAGAACCGACGTTCGCCCTGATCAGGCCGCCCGGACACCATGCCTCGGCCGACTCGGCCTGGGGCTTCTGCTTCTTCAACAACATGGCCGTGGCGCTGACGCATCTCAAAAAGGCCGGCTTGATCGAAAGCGCCTATGTCCTAGACATCGATCTGCACTTCGGGGATGGAACGGTCAATATCCTGCACGGACAGGACTGGGTCAGGGTGCACAATATCGCCGCCCATGAGCGGACTGGGTATATCCGTGAGGTCCTGGGCGAGATGAAGGACTGCCGGGCGGACATCATCGGCATCTCGGCCGGCTTCGACAACCATGCCCATGACTGGGGCGGGGTGCTCGAGACCGGAGACTACCAGGCCATCGGCGAATGCGTGCGCGACGCCTGTCTGCGCAGCGGCGGGGGCTGCTTCGCCGTCCTCGAAGGCGGCTACAACCACAGGGTTCTGGGGCACAATGTGCTGGCCTTGATCAAGGGCTTGAGCGCGCAGCCGTGAAGCGCTCCCCATCTCAGCCGGTGGTGTGGCAATACACGTAGCCGGTGTCGGCCTCGATGCGTATCAGGCACTGTTCGCCCACGTATTGCCATGAGCCGCGCACATATTCCAGGTCCCCCCGGCACGGACACCCGCATTCGGTCATGATCAAGGCGGCATCGTCCTTGTCGAGCGGCAGGTCCACCGGTCGGGAAAGGATGATCCTGATGGTGAGCCCGCCTGATTCCATCTCGATCCAGGCCGCCACCGAGGTCGAGTCTGAACCGGAGCAGGCGCTGATGAGGATCAGGGCGGCGGCGGATACACCCGCCGCCCATGAGCTGGCCGGGTGCAGAACCGCATGCGGTTCAGGTGATAAAACCGATCTCGCGGGCATAGGTACTCTGCCTCTGCCAGGCCAGGCCGGGGTGCGCGGCGGTGATGGTGTCGGCGCCCAGAAACCTCACACAGGCCTCGTCCAGGGCCAGGGGCGAGGCCCCGGCCAGGAAGCCGAAGTCCGGGGCGATGATCTTGGCCTTTCCCGGAAGGCAGTCGCACTCGGCGCTCACCTTGATCAGCGCATTGACGAGCACGGACCTGTGCCGGATTTGACTCCACACCGCGGCCGCGGTCTCCACGAGCTTTTCCTGGAACATTTCGGGGCTCGCGTTCCACTGGATCTTCAGGGCGGTTTCCGGGCACGCGGCGATGCATTGCGCGCACCCGATGCAGCGCTTGAGATCGTACCGGGGGGGTTCGCCTGGGGTCATGGCGGCCGCCTTGCTGGGACAGACCTGCACGCAGACGCCGCAGCGCGTGCACTTCCCTGGCTTGAGCGTGGGGCGGACATCGGCGTGCATGCGCTGCTTTTGGGCACGCGAGGCAAAGCCCATGGAGAGGTTCTTGACGGCCCCGCCGTAGCCCGAGGCCAGGTGGCCCTTGAAATGGGAGAAGATGAAAAAACCCGGGGTGCTCTGCAGGAGCGATGCTACCTGGACGGTTGCGAAGTGTTTGTACCCGGCCGGGATGTCGATGACATCTCGGCCGTCCATGCCGTCGGCGATCACGAGCGGGCAGCCGAGATACTCCGCGGTGTAGCCGTGGCGGGCCGCGGTCTCCAGGGAGTCCTTGCCCAGGCGCCTTCCTCCCGAGTACAGGACCGTGGTGTCGAAGACGAAGGGCCGTGCCTCCAGAGAAGCGAGCCAGCTCACGATGGTGCGGGCGTAGACCGGTTCAAGGAAGCTCTCGTTGCCGCGCTCTCCCCAGTGGAGCTTGATCCCCACCGCGTCTCCGGGCGCAAAAGGGTGCCGGACTTTCTTCAGCAACGCCTCCAAGGCCGCGACCGACCCCGTCTGGGTGCCGTCCGTCTCGGAAAACTGTATCTCCACAAGACCTGCCTTTATGAAGGACGTCAGGAGAACCGGGCTGTGCCTATTTGATGTCCGCTCCGGTAGGCGGACGGGGAACGGCTGGTTTGGAATAATCGTCACCGCGTTTGTCGCGGTCGCGTTTGCGTTCCTGGCATAAGAAGAGCAGGGCGGCGGCGTTGGCCTTGACATGGGCGAAGATGCTTTCCGGGCCGGAATAGGTTGCATGCCGTTCCAGGTTGTCCTGGAGGTCTTTGATCACCTGGGTCAGCGTCTCCTCGTGCAGCTCATGCTTTATTTTGATCAATACCTTTTTCGCATCGTCATCAGCGCTCATGCCATCCTCCTTTTTCATCGGTAATCATAGGCTACCTCATCTACCCGGCAGGGGTCAACCGTTTTTGGCCTGCTGTCGGCAGGATCGCGGCCGGGATGGCGGGCGTGCCGGGGGCGCTGGAAGGTCTTTGCCCAAAGGCGGCCTACGCATGGGCGCATCCCGGCTACAGAGGCAGTTTTTTCCTTGACTTTATGGTTTTATTCAATTACTGGAAGCTCATTCAGAAGGCAAAAAGACGATAAGAGAGCCATCGATTGTTTCCCATACATATACAAGTCTCTAACTAATCACCGAAAGGAATTGACATGCACTTAGAAGAGCTCAAAAAGCTGGGGCCCAAGGAACTGCTCGAAACCGCTAATTCCCTGGAGATCGAGGGTTCCGCCACCATGAGCAGACAGGAGCTTATCTTCGCCATCCTCCAGGCCACGGCGGAAAAGGAAGGATACATATCGGGCGAGGGCATCCTCGAGATCCTGCCGGACGGGTTCGGTTTCCTGCGCTCCGCCGATTACAGCTACCTGCCCGGGCCGGACGATATCTATGTCTCGCCTTCTCAAATCCGCCGCTTCAATATGAAGGTCGGCGACGAGGTGCGCGGCCAGATCCGCCCGCCCAAGGACGGCGAGCGCTACTTCGCCCTGCTCAAGCTCGAGACGATCAACGGCTCGCAACCGGAAGACGCCAAGCACCGCGTGCCCTTCGACGAGCTCACCCCGCTCTATCCCGAGGAGCGCTTCACCCTGGAGACCAAGACCGACAACCTTACGGGCCGCACGCTCGACCTGCTGGCGCCCATCGGCAAGGGGCAGCGCGGCATCATCGTTTCGCCGCCCAAGGCCGGCAAGACCATGATGCTCCAGTCGATCGCCAACAGCATCACCATCAACCACCCCGAGGTGATCCTGATGGTCCTCCTGATCGACGAGCGGCCGGAAGAGGTCACCGACATGCGCCGCACGGTCAAAGGCGAAGTCATCGCCTCGACCTTTGACGAACCGGCCTCCCGGCACGTCCAGGTGGCGCGCATGGTGATCGAGAAGGCCAAGCGCTATGTGGAGTACCGCAAGGACGTGGTGATCCTGCTCGACTCGCTGACGCGTCTGGCCCGGGCGCACAACACGGTCTGCCCGCCCTCGGGCAAACTCCTCTCGGGCGGTATCGACGCCAACGCCCTGCAGAAGCCCAAGCGCTTCTTCGGCACGGCGCGCAACATCGAGGAGGGCGGCAGCATCACCATCATCGCCACGGCCCTGATCGATACCGGCTCACGCATGGACGAGGTCATCTACGAAGAGTTCAAGGGCACCGGCAACATGGAGATCCACCTCGACCGCACCATGATGGAGCGCCGCGTGTTCCCGGCCGTGGACATCTCCAAGTCCGGCACGCGCAAGGAAGAGCTCCTCATCCCGCAGGAGCAGCTCGACCGCATCTGGATCCTGCGCAAGCTCTTGAGCCCCCTGAACCCCATCGACAGTCTCGAATTTCTGCTGGACAAACTGAGCAAGACGGATAATAATGCGCATTTCCTGGAAGCAATGAACAAGTAAGGAGCACGCAAGATGAAGAAGGACATACATCCGAAGTACGAAGAGACGACCGTGACCTGCGCCTGCGGCAATACCTTCACGACCCGTTCCACCAAACAGGACATCCGGGTCGAGATCTGCAGCGCCTGTCACCCCTTCTATACCGGACAGCAGCGCGCCACCTCGGGGGCCGGCAAGGCCGAGCTCTTCCGCCGCAAGTACGGGGAGTACCTGAAGAAGAACGACCAGTAAGCGAGAGCCTATGCTGGAACGTCTACAGGAGATCAAGGAACGCTACGACGAAATCAGCCATCTCCTGGCCGACCCTGATCTTCCCAAGGATCGCGAGCGCTACACCCAGTTAACCAAGGAACATGCCGGCCTCGAAGAGTACATGGGCCCCTACAAGAGGCTCATGGAGCTCGAAGAGGAGATCTCTGCTCACGATGCCATGCGGGACGACCCTGATCCCGAGATGCGCGAACTCGTGCGCGACGAGCTGGAGCGCCTACGCGCCGAGAAGGCGGAGCTCGAGCAGGCCATCCGCGCCCTCTTCATACCCAAGGACCCCAACGACGACAAGGACGTCATCCTCGAGATCCGCGCCGGCACGGGCGGCGAGGAGGCCGCGCTCTTTGCCGCCGACCTGTTCCGCATGTATGCGCGCTATGCCGAGTCCCAAGGCTGGAAGGTCGAAATCTTGAGCCAGAACGACACCGGCAAGGGCGGCCTCAAGGAGATTATCGCCGGCATATCGGGCAGGCGCGTCTACGCCAAACTCAAGTACGAGAGCGGGGTGCACCGCGTGCAGCGCGTGCCGGTCACCGAGGCCTCGGGCCGCATCCATACCTCGGCCGTCACCGTGGCCATCCTGCCCGAGGCGCAGGAGGTCGACATCGACATCGACCCCAAGGACCTGAGGATCGATACCTACCGATCGTCCGGCAGCGGCGGCCAGCATGTCAACAAGACCGAGAGCGCCATCCGCATCACCCATATCCCCACCGGGTTGGTGGTCACCTGCCAGGATGAGAAATCGCAGCACAAGAACAAGGCCAAGGCCATGACCGTGCTGAGGGCGCGGCTCTATCAGAAGGCCCAGGAAGACCAGCACAATGAGATCGCCCAGGAACGCCGCCTCCAGGTAGGGACCGGAGACCGCAGCGAGCGCATCCGCACCTACAACTTCCCCCAGGGCCGTATCACCGACCACCGCATCAACCTGACCCTGCACAAACTTTCCGCCGTGCTGGAGGGCGACCTGGACGAGATTGTCGAGGCCCTGGCCACCGAGTCCCAGGCGCAAGCCCTGAAACAGACCGGGACATAACGTATGTTCACCATGCGCCAGGCCATCACCTGGGCAAATGGTATCCTCTCTGAACGCTCGATCGAATCCGCCCGGCGCGACGCCGAGGTCCTTCTCCTCTTTGTCACGGGCCTCGAGCGTGTCCAGCTCTACACGAACGGCGAACAGGAGCTCAGCGCCGACCAGTGCGCGCGCTATGAGGCGCTTATCGCCCGGCGGGCCGAGGGCGAGCCGGTGGCCTATCTCGTGGGCAAGAAGGAGTTCTACGCCCTCGATTTCGCGGTCGGACCGGAGGTGCTCATCCCGCGGCCCGAGACCGAGATCCTGGTTGAGAAGGCCGCGGCCTGGGCGCCAGGCAGGGCCACGGTGCTGGAGATCGGCGTGGGCTCGGGTGCGGTGATCGTGGCCCTGGCCGTGGAGCGCCCGGATCTTCAGCTCATAGGTCTGGATATCAGCCTGAATGCGCTTCGGACCGCGCGAGACAATGCCCGCCGCCACGGGGTGGCGGGGCGTGTCCGCCTCTTTGTGGGCGATGCGCTTTCGGCCGTTCAGGCACGCTTCCCCTTGATCCTGATGAATCCGCCCTATATCGCCCAGGGCGATGCGCATTCCTTGAGTCCCGATGTGGCGCGCTATGAACCCGGCATAGCCCTTTTTGGTGGAAATGACGGGCTCGATGTTATAAGGAAGGTCTTGTCAGCGGCGGCGGGCAACTTGCTCCCGAAGGGCCTGCTGCTCCTGGAGTGCGGGTATGATCAGCAGTCGTCCGTCACCAAGCTCGTGGAGGCGGCGGTCGGCCTGAAGGTAAGGGAATGGATAAGCGACCTGGGAGGCATACCCCGCGTCGTGGTTGTGGAGAGGACACATGGATAATTTCATCATTGAAGGCGGCCGGGAACTCAAAGGCACGGTCACGGTATCAGGCTCCAAGAATTCGGCCCTGCCGATCATGTGCGCCGCCATTCTGGCCGATGGACCCTGCACCTTCCATAATATCCCGGACCTCGTGGATATCGGCACCATGGTCGAGGTGCTCTCCGTTCTGGGCATTAAGGTCCAGAAGACGAGGCCCGGCACCCTCGTTATGGACCCGACCGGCATCTGCTCCTATGAGGCGCCCTACGACCTGGTCAAGAGCATGCGCGCCTCGGTCCTGGTGTTGGGGCCGCTGCTGGCCAAGTTCAAGCGCGCCAAGGTCTCGCTGCCCGGCGGCTGCGCCATCGGCGTGCGGCCGGTCGACCTGCACCTGAAGGCCCTGGCCAAGATGGGTGCCGACATCGAGCTCTCCCACGGCTATATCGTGGCATCCACCGATGGCCTCAAGGGGGCGCGCATCATCTTCGAGAACACCACGGTGGGCGGCACCGAAAACATCATGATGGCCGCCGCCCTGGCCGAGGGCACCACCATCATCGAAGGCGCGGCGCGCGAGCCCGAGATCCCGGACCTCGCCAAGGCGCTCAATCGAATGGGGGCGCGGATCGAAGGCGCCGGCACCGGCACGATAACCATAGAAGGGGTCAAGACGCTCACCGGCTGTGAGCATACCGTCATCCCGGACCGCATCGAGACCGGCACGCTCATGGTGGCCGCCCCGATTACCGGAAGCCGGCTTACGATTGCCGGCGTACGGACCGACCACAACATCGCCGTGGCGGAGAAGCTCAGCGAAATGGGTATCGTCATAACGGAGAAGGCCCCTGATATCATCGAGGTGAACGGCCAGGTGGACCTCAAACCCATGGAACTGAGCACCGCGCCCTTCCCGGGCTTCCCGACCGACATGCAGGCCCAGATCATGGCCCTGTCCTGTGTGGCCGGCGGGGCCTCGAGCATCACCGAAAACATCTTCGAGAACCGCTTCATGCACGTGCCTGAACTCATGCGCATGGGCGCCAACCTGGAGGAAAAGGGCCGCACCGTCATCGTGCGCGGCATTGAGCGGTTCCAGGGTGCCTCGGTCATGGCCACCGACCTGCGCGCCTCGGCCTGCCTGGTGCTGGCGGCCTTGAACGCCAAGGGCACCACCGAGATCCGGCGCATCTATCACCTCGACCGCGGCTACGAGGCCCTGGATGAGAAGCTCGCCGCCTTGGGGGCGCGCGTCCAACGCACGAAAGGCGGTCTGTAAATGGAGCAGCTCTTCACGCGCACACCCGGGTGGGAGAAACGGCTGGAAGCGCTCCTTTCACGCTCCCGCGCCGTAGAGCCCGAGATCGAGCAGGCTGTGGCCGACATCATCGCGCAGGTGAGGACCCAGGGCGACCTAGCCGTCCTGGCCCTGACCAGGCGATACGACCGCTTCGATCCGGAAAGAGAGGGCCTGTGCATCGACGAGGCGGCAATCGCCTCATCCGTCAGCCGCGTCTCCCCCGAGCTGTACCAGGCCCTTCTCGTCGCGGCCGAACGGATCAGGGCCTTCCACAGCCATCAGCGCGAGGAATCCTGGACCATAACCGAAGCCACCGGCTCCATCCTGGGCCAGAAGGTCACCCCCGTCAGCCGCGCCGGCATCTATACCCCGGGGGGTCGCAACGCCTTTCCCTCCACCCTGCTCATGAACGTCATCCCGGCCCAGATCGCCGGGGTGGACGAGATCGTGGTCGTGTCGCCAACGCCTGAGGGCCGGGTAAACGATACCCTTTTGGCTGCGGCGCATATCCTGGGCATCAGGCGCATCTTCCGCATCGGCGGGGCCCAGGCCGTGGCGGCCCTGGCGTTCGGCACCGCGAGCATCCCCAAGACAGATGTGGTGGTCGGGCCGGGCAACATCTATGTGGCGCGCGCCAAGGCCCAGCTCCAGGGCACCATCGGGATCGACGCCATCGCCGGGCCGTCCGAGATCGTGGTCATCGCCGATAGAGGCGCGAACCCCAGCTGGATCGCCTGCGATCTGTTGTCCCAGGCCGAGCACGACCCCATGGCCTCGTCCATGCTCATCACCCCGGAAGAGGCCCTGGCCAAGGCCGTAATCGAGCACCTCGAGCGCGAACAGGCAAGCCTGCCGCGCCGCGAGGTCACCGAGCGCGCGCTTGCCGACCATGGGGCCGTGATCATCACGCGCGACCTGGACGAGGCCTTCGCCATCGCCAACACCATCGCCCCCGAGCACCTCGAGCTCATGCTGGCCGACGCCATGTCCCACCTTGACAAGATCAGGAACGCCGGGGCCGTGTTCCTGGGCTACCACTGCATGGAGGCCATCGGCGACTATATCGCCGGACCCAACCACACCCTGCCCACGGCCGCCACGGCCCGCTTCTCATCGGCCTTGGGGGTCTACAACTTTATCAAGCGCACCTCGATCTTAGGTCTGTCGCCCCAGGCCGTACGCGAACTGGGACCCATGGCCGCCCGAATGGCGCGCTCGGAAGACTTGGAGGCCCATGCACGCTCCGTGGACTGCCGCCTTTCATGACCCGCTCCTGAAGCGCATCGCCGAGCTCTTCACCCCGGACGACTACCTCGTGGGCGGCTGCGTGAGGGACTTCTGCTTGGGCGTTCCTCCGGCGGACTTCGACATCGTCAGCTTCGGCGATGTCTGGCAGCTGGCAGGAAAGATCGCCCTTGGTCTGGGAAGCCATGCCTTCTGGATGGACAAGACCCGCGCCATCGCCCGCATCGCCACGGGCGAGCCGCCGATCAAGATCGATGTCTGCGCGCCCAAGGCCGCCACCATTGCCGCCGACCTGGCCGAGCGGGACATCACGATCAATGCCATGGCCTTGCACCCGGCCTCGCAGGCGCTGATCGATCCCCTGGGCGGCCTCGCCGACCTTGAGCAGCGCCGCATCCGCGCCATCGCCGAGAAGAACCTGGCCGACGACCCCTTGCGCGTCTTGCGCTGTCTGCGCTTTTCCCTGCAGCTGAACTCCGCCCTTACCGAGGAGACGAGCCAGGCCATCAGACGCCAGTCGCCGGGGCTCACCGCGGTCGCCCCGGAGCGCATCAAGCAGGAACTGAATGCCGCCCTGGCGCTGTCTGGCGGGGCAGGGATCTTCGAGCTCATACAGACCTACGGCCTGCCGCTGTTTCCCCAGTACAAGGATATCGACCAGGGGAGGCACCACCGCTGGCCCCTTATCCGCCATGCCGTGCTCACGGCCCTGGAGGCTGAAAGACTCCTGGCCGATGCCGAGACCTACCTGCCCGGCATCGGCGGGTATTTCGCGGAGCGCATCGAGGACGGGCTGCCGCGCGGTGGGCTTTTGAAGCTCGCGGCCTTTCTGCACGACATCGGCAAACCGGAGGCGCACACGCTCGATGCTGACGGCGCGGTGCACTTCTACGGTCATGCCCAGCTCGGGGCCAGGCAGACCGCCGAAATCCTGAGATCCCTGCGTTACGCCAGCCAGACCATCCGGATCGCCTCAGGCCTCGTGGAGCACCATATGCGCGTCCTGGAACTGGCCGTGGGCGGCGTCATCACCAACCGGGCCATGCACCGATTCCTGAGCGCCGCCATGGGCTTTGTCCCCGAGATCCTGCTATTAACCATCGCCGATGCCGAGGCCACCGGCAAGGACCCGGCCTATGCCGGGGCCCGGCCGGATATCGAGGCCGTTGTTCGGCGCATCTGGGAATACTACCGCGAGGTCTTCTGCGTAACCCGTCTGGCGCCCTTACTGAGCGGCCGTGATGTCATGCGGCTGCTGGGAATCGCGCCGGGACCAGAGGTCGGCAGGGCGCTCGGCATGGTCGAAGAGGCGCGGGCCGAGGGCCTTGTTCACAACGCTACGGAGGCGCTCGCGTTCCTGAAAAAAACAAACCCGATCTGATATCAGCGCCCTTGGTGTATCGGCATCGGCGAGAAGCTGTCTGGACCGGGGTTTCGGCGTGATTATTTGACAAGGCTCCCATGCTTCTTATTTTATTCTGTACTGAGCGCACAGGGTATGCGCGACAATGAGAATGTGACGCCGGCGCGCCGTGAGACGCCGGACGATCGGTTATCGGGTGGATCAGATGACGCGACAGGGTTCGGCAGGGTCGGGGAAGCGGCAGGTAAGGCTCCCGCATCAGGCCGAGGTACAGCTGGATATCTTCAAGCGCTTCGTGGAGACCTCCGGCCAGGCCTTGGGCATGGCCGATCTGGATGGCCGGGTTTTCTTTGTCAACTCAACCCTCTGCCGCATGCTGGGCCGGGATGACCCCGAACAGGTTTACCGGCACGTCTCCTATGACTTTTATTCCCCGGAGACCGTCCAACGCCTGAAGCAGGAGATCATTCCACAGGTCCGGCAAGACGGTCAGTGGTCAGGCGAGTTGAACCTGATCGATGTCCAAGGCCGGGCCACCCCCACGATTGAGAACATTTTTCTTATCCGGGACGACAAGGGCGAGCCGCTGTGCTTCGCCACGGTGGTGACCGATATCTCCGAGCGCATCCGTTTGGAAAAGGAGCTTGAAACCTATCGCGACCGGCTTGAGCGCCTGGTCGCCGAGCGCACCTCGGCGCTTGAGGAGACCAATGCGCGGCTGATGGAGGAGATCGTCGAACGCAGACGCGCCGAGAAAGGACACTCCCGTCTCATGGAGATCCTCGACAGTACCAGTGACCTGGTCGGCGCCGCCTTTCCGGATGGACAGGGCATGTATATGAATGCGGCCGGCCGCCGCATGGCGGGATTCGGAGCCGATGAGGACCTGAGTAAGCGCAATATGTCAGAGGTGCACCCAGCCTGGGCCTGGCCTTACGTTGAACAGGGCATCCAGACGGCGATCAGACAGGGCGTTTGGGAGGGTGAGACCGTCATCGTGAATCACGTGACCGGGAAAGAGATCCCGGTCTCGCAGGTGATCATGGCGCACCGCGCTGCCAATGGCGAAATCGATTTAATATCCACCATCATCCGCGATATCAGCGAACGCAAGCGCATGGAAGAGGCCCTCAGGGTTAGCGAGGAGAAATTCCGCAGCATCGTGGACAACATGCAGGACGCCTTCTTCCGCTGCGATTTAAACGGCGAGCTTATATACACGACCGCGTCCGCGGCGCACCTGCTCGGCTATGCATCCGCCGAGGAGATGGTCGGCCTGAAGGTCAGGGATTTTTATTTGCACCCTGAGGAGGCGGAAAAGCACCTTGAAATGCTCCGATCGCAAGGCAGGCTCACGCATTACGAGGTGACCCTCAAGCGCAGCAACGGCCAGCCGGTGGTTGTCTCGGCCAACAGCCAGTTCTATCGCGACAAGGACGGCACGATCGTCGGGATTGAAGGTGTCTACAGCGACATTACCGACCGCAAGCAGGCCGAGGAGGCGCTGCGCAAGAGCGAGGAGAGATATCGCCGCATCCTGGACACGGCCAACGAGGGCATGTGGATGTTGGATGCCGATCTTCGAACCACCCTGGTGAACGTTCGTTCAGCCGAAATGATCGGGTATCGGGTTGAAGAATTGATTGGTCGGAAGTTCGAGTCTTTCATGTTTGAAGAGGATCTCGAAGACCATGAGAAAAGGATGGAAGCCCGTAGACGCGGCATTTCAGAGCGTTATGAGAGACGCCTGCGCCACAGAGACGGACACGCCGTGATAACCTTGATATCGGCCACGCCGATCTTTGATGACGAGCTCCGATTCGAGGGTTCCTTTGCGATGATCACCGACATTACGGAACGGAGGGCCCTGGAAGAAGAGCTGATCAAGGCCCAGCGGCTCGATTCCATCGGCACGCTGGCCGGCGGCCTGGCGCACGACTACAACAACCTCCTGACCGCCATCATGGGGAATATGGAGCTGGCAAATCTCCATATCGCTCAGGACAGCCAGGCCCAGGAGTTTCTGGCAAAGGCACGGGACGCGGCCCTGACGGCGCGGGACCTCACCCGGCAGCTCATCACCTTTTCCCAGGGGGGATATCCGCAAGGCACGGTCATGCCGATAGGGGAACTCCTGAAAGAGTCTGCCAGGCTGGGCTTAAGCGGCTCCCATATCAAAACCGCCTGGAGGATCGCGGATGATCTTCCGGAGGTGAAGATCGATGCCAACCAGATCCGCCAGGCGATCTATAACATCGTGATCAATGCCCAGGAAGCCATGCCGGACGGGGGAACGCTTTTCATTGCGGCGGATAAGACCCTTCTCGGACCCGATAACCCCATGCGCCTGCCCCAAGGGACCTATGTCCGGCTGGAGTTCCGAGACGAGGGACGAGGGATAACGGCCGAAAACCTGCCGAAGGTGTTCGATCCCTACTTCACCACCAAGGGTATGGGGAGCACAAAGGGCATTGGACTTGGCCTCTCGATCTGCTATTCCATCATCAAGCGCCATGGCGGGCAAATCATCGTGGAATCGACCTTGGGCATCGGCACGACCGTAAGCGTGTATATCCCCAAGGGGTATGCATAACCATAGTTCCCAGACCTCCTGCGGCATCCAGTGACATGCGGTACGGCGGTTGGGCGGCCCCGGCGCAATCATGCCTCACGCGTTGAGGTCTCCGGAATCAGGCATCTTCTTCACGCGCGTAGAGGTTTTCATTTTCTTTTTATTCTGGTATACAACTCGCATGAAGGTCAACGATTGGATGGTTCGCAACGTTATCACCATCGGCCCGGGCGCCAGCGTCAAGGATGCCCTGGGGATCATGAAGAAGCACTCTCTGCGGCACCTGCCGGTGGTCGAGGACGGCGTCTTCGTGGGGCTGCTCACGTCAGGCGACGTCAAGCAGGCGATCCTGACGTGCATGCTGGAGACCATGAAGGTCAAGGAGGTCATGCTGACCAACCCGTATACGATACGGCGCGAGAACTCCCTGGAGGATGCGGCGCGCCTGGTCTATGAGAAGAACATCGGCTGTCTGCCGGTGGTCGAGGACGGCCGGGTCATGGGGATCCTGACGGTCAACGATATCCTCAAGGCCTTCATCGATATCATGGGCGTGCTCAAGGCCGGCAGCCGCATCGATGTGATCCTCAAGCACGTGCACGGATCCTTCGATGAGGTCGTGGCCCTGATCGAGGCCAAGGGCGGGTTCATCATCAGCGTGGGCATGAGCCTCAACGAGGATGAGACCGTCCACCACTTCCGCGTCTCGGGCGGGGACTGCCCGGCCATAGCCGAGGAGCTGGCAAGGCTGGGGTATAGAGGCGTAAAGGTCGTCGACTGATACGTCGCGTCATAACTTTGATTCGGGTCATCCATGACCCTCACCCTACGGGCGCATGTGCATGCGTCCAATACGTCTTCCTGACGAATTGTCTCGCTCCGTGGCTTCGCCGCTCCTCGATCTGCTTTGTTCTGACGCGCCGTATCCACCCAATTTTGTGTTTCTTCAATAGTGTGCGTTTAATGAAAAACATTCGTCCATGCTACTTATGTGGGGAGACTGTGTTACCTGATCAAGAGACTAATGTTGATCATGTGCCTCCAAAACAGTTCATTCCTCATTATCCGGCAGGTCTAAGATATCCAGAACCTGCTCCGGGGTTATGTCTTGGATGGCGATGACCTTGGTGCGGGACTTGTCGCCTTGGATGAGCGTAAGGCGGGAAGGCGCCACGTGCAGCGTCTTGGCCAGGAGCTTGAGCAGGGCCTTGTTGGCCTTGCCCTCCACGGGCGGTGAGTTGAGGCGCACGACGAGCTGATCGTCTTGGACCTTTTCGATGCGGTTTTGCGGCGCGTTCGGGTGCACGCGGCAGGTGAGGATGGTCTCCTCGCCCCTACTGCGTATCCACATCCCCGATCTCCTTGAGCCAGGCCTGGGAGGCCTCCAGCTTGCCTTTGAGATCGGCGAACAGACTGAGTTTCCTGTTTTTGAGCTCGATGATCTGCCGCTCCAGGCTGACCTTGGTCTTTTCGACCTCGAAGATGATCTCGCGGGCCTTCTGCCGGGCGAGGTCCTCGCGTTCGCGGGCCTCCTGTTCGGCCCGCGCGATGATGTGCTGCCCCTTTTCCTGGATGGCTGCCGCGCGCTGTTCGGCGTCGTCGATGATGCGCTGGGCGTCATAGTTGGCCTGCGCGAAGCGTTCATCCGAGAAGCGTTTGGCCTGGATGAACAGCTCCTCGAGGTCGCGCTGCTTGGACCGCAGGTTCTCCAGTTCGGCCCTCAGGGCGAGGTTCTCATCCACGAGGTCTTCCATGGTGTCGGCCACGACCATCAGGAAACCCCGCACCTCTTCGCGGTCAAAGCCCCTCAAGCTCGTGCGAAAGACCTGTTCGCGGATCATCTCGGGTTTGATCTGCATCAGAAGCCTCCTTTCATGCGAATGCCGGCATCGATGAGATTCCTGGCCACGGCCCATTTCAGGAAGTAGACCACGGCGATGACGATTATGGGGGTCAAGTCGATCCCGCCCGTGCGGAGGAAGGGGAGTCTCCGGCGAAACCAGAAGAAGACAGGCTCAGTGGCGGCGTACAGAAAACGGACGATCGGGTTATAGGGGTCGGGATTGACCCAGGATAACAGCGCGCCGATGATGACGATCCACAGATACGCCATCAGGATGAAATCCACCACAGTGCCCAATCCGATCAGAATATTGCCCATAACCGCCCCCTGCACGCCATACTGATACTTCTATGGCGTAATTCAGATGGATATTGCAAGCCTTTTGTAGGGAGGAGGACCTTCAGATCAAGTCCGGGCGCAGATCTTCAGGGGCGAGGCGCCGCGTTTACGGCGTGTAACGGATGCGGAAGGGGTGGACGTCGCGGCTGATGCCCTTGACCTTTACCGTGGGCATGGGCTCGAAGGGTATCTGCGCGCCGGGACACGCCTGGGCCTGTTCATAGGTCGATTTGGCCACGATGATCTCGGCCTCCCCTGCGATCGATTCCAGGCGCTGCGCCAGGTTGACCGGCTCGCCGATCACGGTGTAGTTCATCTGCTCCTGGGTGCCGATATTGCCTGCCAGCACGATGCCCGAAGCGATCCCGATCCCTACGTCGATGGGGAAGAGCCCTTCGGCCGCCAGCTCAGATTTCAGGTCGATCACCTTGCGCTGGATATCGATGGCGCAGGCTATGGCGTTGACCGCATCCTTGTCGGACGCATCCGGGATGCCGAAGACCGCCATCACGCCGTCGCCCAGGAACTTGTCCAGCATGCCGCTGTGGCCGAAGATGCTGGGCACCACGGCCTCGAAGTAGCGGTTGAGCACCTGCACGACATCGTGCACCGGGCATTTCTCCACCAGCGGGGTGAAGCCCGATATGTCGGCGAAGAGCACGGTGACCATCATGAGCTCGCCGCCCAGCTGGGTCAAGCGGTCGTCGGCCACGAGGTGCTCGGCCAGCCCGCGCGAGAAGTAGCGCGACAGGTTGTTGCGCTTCTTTTCCAGGGTCAGGAGCTCGCGGTAGGTGCGCACCAGCGAGGCGGTAATGGAGAGCTGGTCCGCGATCAGCTCGAAGAAGCGCAGGTCGTTGGGAGAGAACGAACGCGGCGTGTTGTCCCGGAAATTGAGCACCCCCACGCAGGCCCCTTCGGATATGATGGGCACGCAGGCGAGCGACCCCTGCTGGCGCGTGCCCTTGTCCGAGAAGTTGGGGTCCATGGTCACATCCGGGATATAGATGGTGCGCACCGTCTCGTAGACCTTGCCGGCCACGCCTTCACCGCGCCTGAGCTTGATGGGGGGGCGCTTCTCGCCCCCGAAAAAGAGGCCCGAGACGCTCACGACATGCAGCTCCTGGGATTCATCGTCGATCAGCATGAGCGAGATGCTGTAGATGCCGGTGTAATGCTTGACGATGTCCAGCTGCTTGGTGAAGAGCTCGTTCCAGTTGGATATGCTGGTGACCTTCAGCGTGTCCCCGAGCTCCTTGAGGAGGGAGAGCTCGGAGATCTTCTGTTCGTAGACCTGTTCGAGGGATACGATCCGGTCCTTGAGGAGATTGAGGATATCGCGTTCCATCATGCTTCGAGAATAATCTTCACGCGGGCCTTGATGTCTTCGTAGGCCTTTTTCAGCTTCTCCGACGAGAGTTCCCGCTCCTGGGCATAGACCGCCGCCGGATGGTTCAAACGCCCCCGATCGTATTCGCCCGTATGCGCAAGGCAGTCCGCGATATGCACGGTGAAGGCCAGGGGCTTGTTCGAGGCGCGCCCGGGCAGATGGTGCGTCAGGATGCCCTCGACGATCGCCTCAGGCAGCTGCCAGCGCTCGGCCACGTAAGCGCCGATCTCGGCATGGGTAAGCCCGGACGCCTCTTCCTCGACCGCCAGGTCATGGATCATTGACGGTCCTGCCAGGACCCCGGAGAACTCGCCGCGCTGCATCATGACGATCTTGCCGAGGTCGTGCAACAGTCCCAGGGTATAGACCATCTCTCCCTTGGCGCATCCCGTCTGCAAGGAGAGCTTCTGCGAGAGCTGGGCCACCATCAGGGAGTGCTCCCAGAGCGTGGCGGCCGTGGCGGGCGAGATGCCTTCCAGGATCTTGCGGATGGCTATGGAAAAGGCCAGGTTGATGACCTCGTCGTTGCCCAGGATCAGAATGGCGTGCTCGACCGAATCGATCTGGCGGTGGAAGCCGTAGAAGGCCGAGTTGACCACTTTCAGGAGCTTGGATGTGATCACCGGATCGCTCTCGATCACCCCGGCCATCTGTTTGGCGCCGGCCATCTCGTCCTGCGCCAGGGCGATCACCTGTGAGGCGATGGAAGGCAGGGTGAAAAGGTGCTCGATGTTTCTGAACTTGCGCAGCGTGACCGTGCCTTTTTCCTGCTTGACCTGCATGCGTTCCTGATAACCCCAGCCGTCGATGATGGCGTTGAGGTCCTGTTCCGCATGGTCCTGATTGGGTACGATGGACGAGGCCACCCCGGAGGGCAAGAACTCACGGACCCAATCCTGGCCTGAGGCCGGCATGGAGGTGAAGACCTGCCCGAGTTCCCGCGCATGGTCCGCCATGAAGGCATAGAACTGGTAGAACGTGGCCGAGATGAAACGCGCCTCCGGCTCCTGCTTGCGCTCCGACGCCCGCGTGTCCTTGATGTTGTCCCACAGGCGTTTGACCCAGTGCGAGCTGCCTAAGAGCCTGAGGCGCTCCAGGGCCACGAAAAAGAGGCTCTGGATATTGTCCCCATCCACGGGAAACACCGCGATGCCTTTCGGGATCGAGAGGAAGGATGCCGAGGCCTCATTGGCGCCCGCGCCGATCATGCCCACCACCTCGAAGTCCTGGTAGCGCAGCGCGGTGTCCATATCGCGCTTGGCCGCCACGACCTTGTCGGCATACTTGCTCGGGACCACCACCAGGGCCAGGGAGCCGCCGAGGATGGCGACCTTTTTCAGTTCGATCTCCAGAGGCATGAGCAGTTCATCGTCGCGCATGTCTTGCGTATCGTCAGCAACGCATAGATTCTTGACTTATAGCGGTGGCTCGCATAAGATAGCTCATGCCCGCGCGGGTTCATGGGTGCATGCAGTACCGTCTTTTAGGCGCGCCCATGGATAACGCATCCCGCCTGCCTGGGAGATGAGATGATAAGCGTCGGCCTTGCACAACAGACCATCCTCGCCCGGATGCGGACCTTGCCCGGGGAGCTTGTGCCCCTGACGGAAACGTTGGGGCGCTACCTGTCCGAAGACATTACCGCCGGTTTCGACATCCCCCTGTGGGACAACTCGGCCATGGACGGCTATGCCGTGCGCCTGTCCGATATCGCCGCCATCCCGACGCGCCTGCCGGTGACGCAGGTGATCCCGGCCGGCGGCACGCCTGAGCCTTTGCGGCCGGGCAGCGCCGCGCGGATCATGACCGGCGCGCCGATCCCTGAGGGCGCCGAGGCCGTGGTCATGCGCGAAGACACCGCCGAACTGGGCGGGAGCGTCGAGATCAGACGCGCGCCCAAGAAGGCCGGAAACATCCGCTTCAAGGGCGAGGACATCAAGGCCGGCACGGTCGTGCTGAAGCGCGGCGCCCTGCTGGGCCCTTCCCAGATCGGCATCCTGGCATCGCTCCGTTTGGCTTCGGTGCCGTGCACCAGGCGGCCGGTCGTCGCCGTCCTGTCCACCGGCGACGAGGTGGTCGATCTGGACCAGCCGCTGACGCCGGGCAAGATCCCATCGTCCAATTCCTATACGCTCTGCGGCCTGGTCCAGGAGCTGGGCGCAACGCCGCTCTACGTCGGCATCGCCCGCGACGACCGCGCCGACATCGAGGGCAGGCTTAAAGCGGCCTCGGCGGCCGATCTGATCCTGACCTCGGGCGGCGTCTCGGTGGGCGATTTCGACTTTATCAAGGATGTCATGACCAGCGGCGGCAACCGCATGGAGTTCTGGCAGGTGGCCATGAAGCCGGGCAAACCCCTGGCCTTCGGCTTCACCTGAGGCGTTCCCACCATCGGCCTGCCCGGCAACCCGGCCTCGGCCATGGTATCGTTCTATCAGTTCGCCCGGCCGGCCATCCTCACCCTGCTGGGCGCCTCCATGGTTTACCTGCCCAGCGTCAAGGCCCGCCTGATCACCCCCATCAGAAAGAAGACCGACCGGCCCCATTACGTCCGCGGTCTGCTCAGCTCCGGCACGGAGCTGAGCGTGCGACCCAGCGGAGAGCAGGGCTCCGGCATCCTGTCCTCGATGGCCGCCGCCAACTGCTTCATCGTGATCCCCAAGGAGCTGGAGCTGGCCCGGGCCGGAGATCTGGTGGACTGCGAAATCTTCGGCGCCATCGTCTCCGAGGAGATCAGCCCTTGACTGGGGGCAAATTGACACTAATATATTCACCCAATGATCCGAGGGGCTTACCGTCGCTGCGGTAATTTGGTGGTTGACACGAAATCTCGTATGGGTATATGACCGATCGTTCAAAGTTTATGTGGAGGACGGCATGCTGAGGACAAAAGAACTCCAAGAGATTAAGGATCTCCTGCTGACCATGAAGAAGGAAATCCTTGCCGATCTTGATGAGAGGATCAAGTCCAGCGATGTATCCGAACAGAGGGTCATCGGGGACATCTTTGATGATGCGGACCTCGAACAATCACGTGAATTCAATCTGCTCCTGACCGCCCGGGAACGCCAGAAGATCAAGCAGATCGAGCAGGCGTTGCTCAAGATCGAAAACGGAGAGTACGGCGTGTGCGAGAGTTGCGAGTCGGACATCCCGGTCGGCCGTCTCAGGGTCATGCCTTTCACCACCTTGTGCGTGAAGTGTAAATCGCAGCAGGAGTCCATGGAAGGCCATGTGACGACCGCATACGTCAGCGAAAAAGGATAGGTGCATGGCCCACAGGGTGGAAGTGGGGCCGAAACCACACCTGTTCGACGCCCGCGGTGAACGCATAAGACGCCAGATACGGCATGCCTTTCCCAAGGTGGATCTGGAGAGCGTCTGCTGCCTTGATATCTATACCATCGACAGCCCGGATA
>JAKQBR010000245.1 GCA_029574005.1 Deltaproteobacteria bacterium
GGCGTTCAAGAAAGGGACGGCCGAATACATGGATTACTGCTGCGAGGTGGGGTTCACCGAGACCTCCTGCTCGGCCCAGCGCGGCTCGATCGGCGCCTACCTGGCCGGCCTGGCCGAAAAGGCCGATTTCGTGATCTGCACCGCGGCCGGCATCTGCGATACCAACGCCAATGCCGTGCAGTTCACGTCATCCTACCTCGACCTGCCCTTTTTCCAATGCAATTTCCCGGCGAGACTCACCGGCAAGCGCATCGACGACTACCATCGCAAGGACTACCGCGCCATGATCGAATTCATCGAGCGGCAGGCCGGGGAGAAGTTACGGGAAGAGCGCCTGCGGGAGGTGCTCGAGGAGACCAGGCGCCAGGACGAGCTTACCATCGAGCTCTACGAACTGGCGAGCCTGGTGCCCTGCCCCATGCCGCCCATCTTCGACCTCTTTGCCTACGGCGGCCGGCTGGTCATGGCGGGCCGCAAAGCATACACCACGGTGCTGGAAGCCATGCTCAAGACCGTGCGCGCCAATGCCGCGGCCGGCAGGGCCGGCACGACTTCCGGCAAGGAGCGCTCCCGACTCCTGATGTGCTATATCGATCATTTCACCACGGATGCGCGCTTCTGGGAATGGATGGACGCGAATGACATCAGCCTCATCCCCACCCTGATCTTCACCTTCTTCAACCAGGGCATCCCGTATGCACGGGGCCGGGAAGCCGAGTGTTACAAGATCGACACCACCACCATGGACACCATGATCGATTCGCTCTGCGATATGAATTCACGGGAACCGATGAGCAAACAGCTCAGAGGACCCTATGACGCGCCCGGCATGTGGCTGGACGACCTGACCTGCATGACCAAGCTCATGAAGCCCGACTTCTCGGTCTACCTTGGAAGCATGGGCTGCCGCAACAGCTGGGGCATCAACAAGCTCATCCAGCGTGACGCCGAACGCATGGGGCTGCCCACCATGCTGCTCTTCGCCGATGCCTTCGACGACCGGGTGGCCTCTTGGGAGTCCTGCGTGGAAAAGATCAGCGAGTTCATGCAGGTCAGGGGGATAGGACAATGATCGCGGCCGGATGTGACGTCGGATCGCTGACCACCAAGGCGGTCATCTTCAACAACACGCGCATCGTGAGCCACGCGCTCATCCGTTCTTCGTTCGACCCGGCCAAGTCGGCCGGGGAAGTGATGGAGATGGCCCTGGAAAGCGCCAAGCTCACCATGCAGGATATCGGGTTCTGCGTCGGCACCGGCTACGGCCGGGAGCGCATCCCCTTCGTGCACAGCGCGGTGTCCGAGATCGCCTGCCATGCCAAGGGCGCGCACTTCCTCCTGCCCTCGGTGCGCACCATCATCGACATCGGCGGCCAGGACTGCAAGGCCACGCGCCTGGACGAAAAAGGGGGCATCGTCAAGTTCATGACCAACGACAAGTGCGCCTCGGGCACGGGGCGCTTCCTGGAGGTCATGGCCAAACTCCTGGGGCTCGATCTCTCCGACCTGGGCGAAATCTCCTCCCAGTCGCGCTCGCCCGTCACTTTGGCGGCCACCTGCACGGCCTGGGCCCAGGCCGAAGTCATCGTGCACCTCAACACGGGCGCCTCAAAAGCCGATCTGGCGGCCGGCATCAACGAGGCCATGGCCACACGGGTGGCTATCCTGGCCAAGGCTGTCGGGCTGGAAAAGGATGTGTGCATGACCGGTGGGGTGGCCAAAAACATCGGGGTGGTGCAGGCCATGGAAAAACAGTTGAACGTTCCGATCCGCAGGCTTAGAGTAGACCCCCAGATCATCGGGGCCTTAGGAGCAGCCGTGATCGCCAAAGAAAAGATGGAGGCCAAACGATGTATGTAGCCGGCTGTGATGTGGGATCGCTGTCCGCCAAGGCTCTCATCATGCAGGGCGATGAGGTCATCGCCTCAGCGGTGATATTTTCCAAACCCGACCCGGCCGAGTCGGCCGCCGAGGTCATGGCACGGGCCCTGGCCCAGGCGGGAATTTCTCAGGCCGATATCAGCTATTGCGTCGGCACCGGCTACGGCCGGGAGCGCATCCCCTTTGCCGATCAGGTGGAATCCGAGATCACCTGCCACGGCAGGGGCGCGCAGTTTCTCATGCCCGAGGTGCGCCTGGTAGTCGACATCGGCGGCCAGGACGCCAAGGCCATAAGGCTGGACGACAGCGGCAATGTCGTGCGCTTTGCCTATAACGACCGCTGCGCCTCGGGCACGGGCCGCTTCCTGGAGGTCATGGCCGGGGCCTTGGACATCGAGATCCAGGAGATGGGAACCCTATCGGCGCAGTCCAAAAACCCGGTGGCCATCTCGAACCAGTGCGTGGTCTTTGCCGAGACCGAGATCATCTCGCTCATCAATGCCGGCAAGGACAAGGCCGATATCGTCAGCGGACTGCACCGCTCCCTGGCGAACCGCGTGGCCGCCCTGGCAAACGGCATCGAGCTGGAGAAAGAGGTCACCATGACCGGCGGGGTGGCCAAGAACCAGGGCATGTTCACGGCCCTGGAACAGGCGCTGGGCCTCAAAATCACGCCCATGGAAAAGACCGACCCGCAGGTCATCGGCGCTTTGGGCGCGGCCCTCCTGGCGCGCCGGGCGGCGACCAAGGCGGCTTAGAGAACTATGGAACTCTTCCTCGATACCATCACCGCGCTGCGCGATTTCATGGGAGGGCTCTCTGCCCAGAAAACCTGGGACAAGAACGGCAGCCGCCCCTGGCCCAAGGGCGGTCCCCGCAACATCGTACTGAGCGAAGACCTGGGCCTGGAGCTGGGCAGCCCGGAAAAGGAGTCCGTGTCCTGCCTGCTGTGGACCGAGCAGCCGGGGCTCGTGAACAACGGACGCATCACGCTGATCGGCCCGGACTTTCCCGAAAGCCGGGGGAAAAGCCTGCCGCTCGGCAAGGTCGTGCTCGCGGGCGTGCACGGCTTCAACGAAGACAACGCCTATGACCGGCACAAGGACCTGGATTACCTGCGCTACAACCTGGACCTCAAAGGCTTCATGCTGCGCGCGGTCTCCCAGTTCATGCGCGAATGGTGCCGCATCAGCACCGAAGCGCTCAAAGAAGGCTTCAACGCCCGTATCCTAGGCGCGGCGCTCATGGACCTGTTCGCCTCACAGGACTGCGTGAAGTCCGTGGAGGTGCTCTATATCACCTCCAGCACGGCGGATGTCCTCAAGCTCAAAGAGATCACCGGCCCGGCGGAAAAGATCATCGGCGCCATGAACAAGATGGCCGAAGAGATGGACTGCGATTGCGCGGACTGCGATTACCAGGAAGTGTGCGATGAGGCCACCGAGCTCAAGGCCATGCGCGAAAAACTCATACAGAAGAGAAAAAAGGAGGCTTAAACATGGACAACACCACGATTATGGCACTCTGCGGCAAGGGCGGGGTGGGCAAGACCTCGGTTTCGGCCCTGATGGTCAAGCTGCTGTCCCGAAAGAACGGTCGCAGGATCCTGGCCATCGACGCCGACCCGGCCGTTGGTCTGGCCACGGCCTTGGGGCTTACCGTGCGCAAGACCGTGGACGACATCCGCAGAGGCCTCATCACCGACATTCAGAAGGGCACACCCGAGGACAAGCGGGCCATGGCCAAGCGCCTGGACTATGAGCTCTTAGAGGCCCTGGAATCCGGCGACGGGTTTTCGCTCCTGGCCATCGGCCGGTCCGAAGATGAAGGCTGCTTCTGCAAAGTAAACAACCTGCTCAAGCAGATCATCGCCGACCTGGCCGACAAATTCGACATCGTGCTCATCGACGGCGAGGCCGGCGTGGAGCAGATCAACCGCCGCGTCATGAAGACCGTCGACCACCTGGTGCTGGTCTCGGACACCTCGGCCAAGGGCGTGGGCGTGGCCAACACCATCGCGCATGTGGCCACGGACAACCGCGCCGTGAACTTTACCAGCATGGGCCTGATCCTCAACCGCGTAAGGAACGTGGATGAGGTGAACGATATCAGAACCCGGACCGCACTGGACATCTACGGCTGGGTCTTCGAGGACGATCTCATCCACGACTTCGACTTCAAGGGCAAGACTCTGACCGGCATGCCCGATACATCGCTTTCGCTGGGCGCCGTGGCCGGCGTCCTGGAAAAACTCAATTTATTGTCATGATGTGCTTTTCTTTTTTCAAAGGGAGGGCTCAGGATGAATATCGCCTTGATGTATTTTTCCCAGACCGGCAATACCCTGAAAACCGCCGAGGCCATGGCCGCGGCCCTGCGCGAGAAAAGGCATGGCGTGCGCGTTCTGGATATGTGCACAAGCGCACCTGCGGACATTAAGAACTGCGATGTGCTGGGCGTGGGCACGCCCTGTTTCGAAAGCCATGCCCCCGAACCGGTCAAGGCCTGGCTCAGAACCATACCGCCCCTGTACGGCAAGCCGTGTTTCGTCTTCGCCACCGCCGGCGGTGTTCCGGGGCGCGTGCTCTATGAACTCACGCGCGCCGTGCAGGCCAAAGGCGGCACCGTGGTCGGCGGCTTCTTGGGCCGCGGCCAAGTGCATCACCCGGCGCCCTGCCTGACCGGCCGTCTGCCGGGCCGCCCCCATGCCGATGACCTTGCCAAGGCCCGTGCATTCGCCCTGGCCCTGGATAAACACCTGGCCGGCGGTGCAACCGGCGTCATGCCGGAAAGCAGAAAGGACGCGCACCAAGCCCCGCTGGGATTCTACCCCCTGGTGGGCCTGATCGCGCGGCCCTGGCTGCTGCGCATCATCCTGCCCAAGCCCAAACTGGACCGGGACGTATGCAACCAATGCGGACTGTGCGAAAAGGAATGCCCGTCAGGCAGCATGCGGCTTACCCCCTACCCGGTCCTGGACGGACAGTGTATCCGCTGCTACCACTGCCAGAATATCTGCCCGCAAAAGGCCCTGACTGAGTCCTGGTGGTACGGCAATCTTATGATCCTGACCCTGTACAACACGGTATTCTCACGCCTCTTCGGGGATCTGGAACCGGGCGAGAAGATCTACTGATGACGTAGTTTTTGTCCCGCTTAGGCATTCACTTTCACCGAGCCCTTGAGCAAGGGTTCGGGAGAATTCGGGACAGCATTGTTTTGTGAATTCATGAAGGGAGGACCGTTCCATGGCGACACCGAGCAAGACCATGAAAGTATTCGAAAACCTGTTGGAAAGCCCGCAGAACGAATTGGTCGAAAAGGCCATAGACCAGGGCCGCATACCGATTGCCTATTCCTGTTCGTTCGTGCCCGAGGCCCTGCTCATGGCGGACAAGCTCTTCCCCGTGCGCCTGCGAGCGCCCGGCGTAGCCGGCACCGAGATCGCGGACAACTACCTGTCGAGCTTCGTCTGCACGTACGCCCGCAGCCTATTAGAATTCGCCATGGACGAACGCTTCGACCGGATCCGGGGCTGGGTGTTCGTGCCATCCTGCGCGCACATGCAGCGGCTCTACGATAACCTCGAGTATCTCAAACACCCGGCTTTCAACCATGTCCTGGACGTGCCCCGCAAGGTGAACGCGGATACGCTGGCCTGGATGGCCGAGGAGCTCAAGAACCTCGCCGACAAGCTCAGCTCGCACTTCGGCGTGGACATGAGCGAGGCCTCGCTGAACAAGGCCATGGCTGAATGGAACGCCTTTGCCGCGGCCGTGCGCACCATTGGCGAACTGCGCAAGCGGCCGAATCCGCCTATCACCGGCACCGAGTTTCACGCTATCGTCATGGCCGCCTTGGCTTCGCCCAAGGATCTGATCATGCCCATGATCGAAGAAGCCCGCGCTGAAATTGAAAAGCGCCAGGAGACGGCGAAATTCCGCGCGCGCCTGATGCTCGTGGGCGGCCATCTGCACGATCCCGAGTTCATCAAGGTCATCGAGTCGCAGGGCGGCCTGGTGGTGGCGGACCGCTTCTGCACCGGCACCCTTCCCGGATTCAGACCCATCGATCTCAACGGCGGCAACCCTTACAAGACCCTGGCGGAATACACCTTCGCCAAGACCCTGTGCCCGCGCATGATGGAGGATTTCGACCGCCGGCTTGCCACGATCATCGACACCGTGAAGGAATATAAGGTGGACGGCATGGTGATCGAGATCATCAAATTCTGCGATCTGTGGGGCGTGGATGCCATGCCGCTGGTGACGGCGCTGCGCGATAAAGGCATCCCGGTCCTGAAGCTGGAGCGGGAATACCGTCTGGGCGGCGAAGGCCAGCTGCGCACCCGGGTGCAGGCCTTTATCGAGAGCATGGGCAAATAAGGAGGCCCGCATGAAGATCGATACCCTGGTTACCAATATGAAGGCATGGCTTACCCCGCTGCCCGCGATCCTGAAGGTGATGCTGGATGAAAGCCTGGCCGGATATCTGTACAACCGTCCCAAACCAAGAGACGCGGCTGTTTTTATCAAATACTGGGCCATGACCTGGATGGCGATCCTCAAGTTCATCTTGGTGGAGGCCCTGTTCAAGCTCGGTCCCCTAGGCCTTATCCTCGCGCTCATCAAGAACCCGTGGATCTTTACCCTGCTCAGGGTCAACGGATTGATGCACCGCCTGGTGCGGGGACGTACGGGCGTGTTCCACAACGCGATCTGCCTGACCGTTCATACCGTGGCCACAGGCGTCATCGACCAGCTCAGGAACATGCTGTTCGACCCCGAACGCATGGTCATCAATGAGGACCTGGTGCCCACCGATATCGTGCGGGCCATGGGCTTGAACTGTTATCTGCTTGAGGCCATGGGCATCGTGCTGCCCATCCTGACCTCCGAGGGCACCCTGAAGTACATCGACGAGGCCGAGAACGCGGGCATGAACCCGGACTCCTGCAGCCTGCCCAAGGCCACGGTGGGCATGGTCATCAAGGGCCATATGCCCAAGGGCGTGGCCATGGTGAGCTCGAACCTGCCCTGCGATGCCGGCGCGGCCTCGTACGCCTTTATCCAGCGCGCCTACGGTATCCCGACCTACCGTCTGGACGCCCCCTACCATTTCTACAACGAGCGCGCCGAGCAGCTTTTCTCCAAGGACCTCATGTCTATGATCACCTGGCTGGAGCAGCATACGCCCGGACGCATGGATTGGGACCGTTTCCGCGAAATCTGTAGGAACCGTAATGCCATGCTCGAGATGGAGACCGAGCTGTGGGACATGATTCGCACCCGTCCTGCTCCGCTGACGGCCGAGGCCGTATGGCTGAGCCATCTGTGGCATTTCAACGTCACGCCCGGACATCCGGACTCGGTCAAGCATTATGAAAATCTGCTGGCCCTGGCGCGTCGCAATTTCAAAAACAAGGCGGCGGCCACGCCCAACGAACGCTACCGGGCCGTGCTCTGGAACCCGCCCTTCCTGCATTTCGTGGATATCTTCAACTGGGCCGAGCGCACCTACGGCGTGACCCTGATCAACGACAGCATGACCTACAACCACCATGGGCCGATTGATACCTCCTCGCCCGAGACCATGCTCAGAGACTATGGCCGGACCGTCATGCAGGGCCCCATGGTGCGCCACACCCGCGGCCCGGCCGCAAACTACCTGGACGACATCTTCCGCATGGTCAAGCAGTTCGACCTCGACATGGTGTGGGTGGCTAATCATGTGGGCTGCAAGGGCGGCCAGGCCATGAACGGCATCTTGCGCGAAAAGTGCCGCGACAAGGGCATACCGCTGTTGATCCTGGATTATGACCTTTCCGACCCGCGCATCGTGTCGCATGACAATATGGTCCGCCAGGTGGAGCATTTCATGGAAAACGTCATGAAGGCCCCGCGCCTGGATCAATAAAACAAGGGAGACGGATATGGCTAAAAAATATTTTGGCGGCTGCGATGTGGGTTCGACGACCGGCAAGGCGGTTATCCTGGATGAAAACGGCACGATGGTGGCCTCGGTCATCGTACCCAGCGAGATCGATCCGGAGGTGACCTCGGTGAATGCCCTGGAAAGGGCCTGCTCCCAGGTGCCGGGGCTCGCGAGCTACAAGGACCTGTCCTATCTGGTGGGAACCGGCTACGGCCGCAACGAGGTGGCCTTTGCCAACGAGAACATCTCGGAGATCAGCTGCCATGCCATGGGCACGTTCTCCGTAGCGCCTTCCATCAAGACCATCGTGGACATCGGCGGCCAGGATGTGAAGACTATTTCGCTCAATGGTGAAGGGGCGGTCCTGGAGTTCGCCATGAACGACAAGTGCGCGGCCGGGACCGGCCGCTTCTTCGAGGCCATGAGCCGCATCTTCCGCATGGACTTAGACGAGTTCTCGGCCCTGTCCTTAAAGGCCAAGAAGATCATACCGGTTACGGCCCAGTGCAGCGTCTTTGCCGAGAGCGAGGTCATCAGCTTGCTGGCGCGGCGCAACCCGCCCGAGGACATCGCGGCCGGCATCCAGCAGGCGGTCTCCAAACGCTGTTTCACTTTGCTCAAACGCATCGGCATGCGGCCGCAGGTGACCGTCACCGGCGGCTGCGCCAAGAACCAGGGCCTGATAAGGGCACTGACCAAGATCATCGACATGGAAGTGGCCGCGCTGCCGGTGGACCCGCAGATCATCGGCGCCTTGGGCGCGGCCGTTTTCGCCCGCCGCAAAGGGGCATGATGGAGAGAAGCCGACCCATAGACTTCTTTTCGTCTGCCCGGCAAAGCCCGCCGGGGATGAGTTCAGTCCGGAGGCCGGGACTTGGAGGGGTGAATACGGTGAAAAAGCCTTGACAAGCCCCAACCCAACCGTTTAGAAGAATTGAGCGCTTGGGGGATCGTCCAACGGCAGGACAATGGACTCTGACTCCATCGATCTAGGTTCGAATCCTAGTCCCCCAGCCACAAAGGTATGGTCCCATCGTCTAGGGGTTAGGACGCTGGCCTCTCACGCCGGTAACAGGGGTTCGAATCCCCTTGGGACCGCCAAGGTGTTTCAAAGGGCTGCGGTTCTCGTCGCAGCCCTTTGTCTTTCCGATGTCTATCGGCCGAGGAAACCCAGCTTCAACCGCGCGCGGATGAGCAGGCTCGCCATCCTCCCAGTCATGAATCCGGAAGGGGCGCCGCCGGGATACATGGCCCAATGACCGACCTGGTAAAGGTTCTTCACCGGCGTGAACATGCCGGCGCCGAACAGGCCCTTGGCGCCGGGGAAGGGGGTATAATGGGGGTTATAGGTCCATCCCACCGTGGCCCCGTCGCTGTTGAGTGTGTAGCGCACATGCGTATGCGGCGAGGCCGTGAGCTTGAGCTCGATCTTCTGCGAAAGCCCTGGGATAAGACGCTCGGCATTGGCGATGAGCTGGTCCGCCACCTTATCCTTGAGGTCCCGGTAGGCCGCGTTGCGCTTACCGTCCGTAATGCCCCAGTTGTCGCTGAATTTGATATGGGCACCGCTCTGAAGCACCACCACGCTCTTGCCCTCAGGCGCGCACCCGGGATCGTGTATCGTCGGCACGGAGACCATCAGGAGGGATCGCCGGAAATAGTCCGGATTGTTCTCGATATCATCATACCCGCCGGGCCGGTAATCCGGCATGACGATCACGTGCGGACAGCCGCCCACGGCACGGGCGATCTCGTCCGGCGGCATATCCACCCCCAGGTAGGTAAGGAAAACGGATTCGCTGAACCGGGAGGATTCCATCTTTTGCCTGAAGGCGGCGGGCACGACATCACTCGGCAGCATGTGCCGGTAGGTTCGGATGGCATCGCCGTTGTTCACAATAAATTTGGCATGGAAGCTATCGCCTGCCTGGGTATGCACCCCGACGGCTCTGCCGCCGTCGGTCAGAATCCGGTCGACCAGGGTATTGTAGACGATGCGGCCGCCCTGCCCTTCGATTGCCTCGGCCAAGGCGTTGGAAACCGCCTGCATCCCGCCACGGGCGGGATAGTAGTAATCGGTCAGGCAATAGATGAAGGGCATGCTGAATGACGCCGGACAGCCGCGGTAGCCCATGCTGGAGATGAAGTTGATGAGGTCCCGGTCGGATATGAAGCGGCTGAGATATTCGTGGATGGGAACATGGAAGAGCTCCATGAAGCGCCCGAAGCCGCGGGCATGCCGGCCGTGATTCTTGATCCACTCCGGATAGCCGGCGATGATCTCTGGAAAGGACTTGAAGAAGGGGTTGGGCACCTTCCACATGGCCTCCATCATGTAGCAGAATTCCAGGGCATCTTTGCGGATCTGATTGAGGCCGGCGGTCTCGTGCGGAAAGGCCAGGATAAGCCGGTCATAGAACCGATGGAGGTCTTCGATCTGTTTGAGTTCCACGAAGGCGTCGGGCAGACACAGGGCGAACCGGCTTTTTACGGGATTAACTCTTTCAAGGATGCCCAGCTGCTTCAGGGTAGCCAGGAACATGCCGCCGTCTTCACAGGCCTGGATGCCGCCGTCAAAGCAGTAACCCTTGGCCTTAAAAGACGTGAAGTATCCGCCCGGTTGGCTGTGCTGCTCCAGCACCAGCACCTTCACGCCCGCCTTGGCCAGGTGCGCCGCGGTGGTCAACCCTCCAATTCCCGACCCGATTATGATGACATCGTGTTTATTATTCATGCCCTCATCTCCTCGCTTAGATATGCGTTATTATATATCATGTATAAAAAGATAATAATAACAAAATATGGTCGGGCAACCATTGATCCCGGGTAATAATATTTCAACTGCTTGATATATTGTTTCAATTTTATGCTTACCGTTATAGCGCAGACTGACACCTATGTCGTCCTCAACCTGACGTTTGTTATTTTATATGTTGACATAGTGTCATTTCTGATGCACATTTCAATCAACAGCTTCTTGTTGTCACAATTAAAGAAAAGAGGAGAACGCATGGCTGATTACGATGTTGTCGTCGTTGGCGGTGGAGTCGGTGGCCTTACAGCGGCTGCCCTCTGTCAGTATGCCGGCATGAAAACCCTGGTCCTCGAGCAGTCCGACCGTATCGGCGGATGCTGCTCGACCTTCAAGACAAAGAAAGGATTCAGTTTCGACCTGGGCGCCAGCGTAGTAGAGGTACCGCATGCCTTTGAAGAAATCTTCAAGCGCATCGGGAAAAAACGCTCGGACTATATTGATTTCATGGCAGTCGATCCCATCTATGACTACTGTGATTTGAGCCGCGGCATTCGCTTCAACACCCCGGTATCGCTGGAGGGCACGGCCGAGATCCTCGGGCAATTCTCCAAGGAAGATGCCAAGGCCTTCCTTGATTTCGCCAAGATCTATACCCCCCAGATCAAAGAACTGGTCGAGAACTTCTTTTATTCTCCTTGCCAGTCTTTCTCGGACGCGATCAGCATGCTCATCAAGTTCCCCGGCATCCTGAAGGCCCTGCCGCTTTTTGCCACAACGCATCAGAAGATCGTCGCCAAGTGGTTCAAGCACCCGGACATCCTCTGCTCCATGGCCTTCCAGGCATTCTATGCCGGCCTCCCACCCGATCTGTGCGCAGGCCTCTATGCCGTGGTCGGTTTGCTCGAACACCAGGGCATCTACTATCCCAAGGGCGGCATGATCGCCATCCCCAAGGGCATCCAGAAGGCCTTTGAGGACATGGGCGGCAAGGTCAAGATGAAGCAGCGCGTCGTGCGCATCATGGTCGAGAATGGGCATGCCCACGGCGTCGAGCTCTGGGACGGCACCCAGATCACAGCCAAAAACGTCGTCACGAATATCAACGCCATACGGGTCTACAAGGATCTGATCGGGCGCAAGCATATCCCCTGGTATGTCTGGCGCGGGCTCAATACCATGGAACTTTCCATGCCCTGCCCCATGATATACCTGGGCGTGGACTACACGCCGCCGCTCCAGGCCCACCACACCCTGACGCTCACCAACCCGGACGTCATGAACTCGTACTGGAGCGACTACTACCTGAAGAACGAGATCTACAACGTAGGCGGACGCAACGAGGTGATGGGGTTGATCTCCTGGGCCAGCCATATGGACCCGAGCCTGGCGCCCAAGGGGCATCACGTCCTGACCCATATGGGCCTAGCACCGTACAACGTGGCCGGCAACAACTGGGACCGCTACAAGGAACAGTATATCGACGATGCCATCGATACCATTGAGCGCTACATGATCCCGGATCTGAGGGAGCATGTGGTCTTCCGGGATATGATGACCCCGGTCGACCTGGAGCGTGAACTGCTCCATCCGGGCGGCGCCGTGTACGGCATCCAGACCGACCTGAGCCATATGGCCATGTTCCGGCCCGCCAACCGTTCAAAGTGCATCAAGAATCTCTATCTCTGCGGGGCCTCCACCCATCCCGGCGGCGGTGTTCCCACCGTCATTGCCGGCGGCATCATCACCGGCGACCTCGTGGTCGGCGACAACGCTTAGGAGGAAGCCATGAAAAAACTCATCCTGACAACAGCGATTCTCTATGGAGTGTATGTGGGGATCAACAAGACCAAATCCGACTGGCGGTATCCCCTGCTGCTGATAACCAGCCTGCCCAAAATGGTCTTCAGATACTTCGTGTAAGCACGGCACAAGGCCCCTCCGGGGGCCTTGTGCTTTTAATAGTGAGGTTCGTATGTCGCAGAAGTATGATGCAATCGTAATCGGAGCCGGGATCTCCGGCCTCATCCTCGGATCGACCCTCGCCAAGAGGGGCAGGAAGGTGCTCATGCTTGAGCATGCCCCCCAGGTGGGCGGCAACATGATGGGATTTACCCGTAAAGGCTTCTACTTCGATGCCGGCGACCAGTCCACCGAGTCCGTGGGCATCCTCTTTCCCATCCTGAAAGACCTGGGCCTGTACGACCCTGAGGAATGGCATCGCGCCGACTGGCGCATCGTAACCCCGCATGCCGACGTCAAGCTCCAGAGCTATGATCAGATCCGGGCGGATTTCAAAAAGGCCTACCCGGAATCATCGCAAGACCTGGATACCTGGTTCGACTTCCTGACCAAGGGCTGCATGATCTTCAAGGACATGATGTCCCTGGGCGATTTCCCCTTGGTGAGGCAGGGCGCCGATAAATGGCGCATGATGCTCGAAATGAGCAAGGCCGCCCTCAAGTTCGCACCCCTGGCCAAGGAATGCATTACCAAGACCGGCACCCAGAAATGCCGCGAGATCTTTAAGGACCCCAACCTGGCCTTCCTGTTCGGCGAGTTCGGCAACGCCAACATGATGCTCTTCATGTTTTTCTCGTTCTGGTACTGCTTCATTTATGACTACTGGTATCCCAAGGGCGGCCTTCAGGGTTTCGTCAACAAGGTGGCTGATGCCTATCGGAACCTGGGCGGAGAGCTCCACCTCAAGACCACCGTGGAAAAGGTGCTGCTGAAGGGAAACCGGGCCTATGGCGTGAGGACCGAGCAGGGCGAGGAATACTTCGCCGACACGGTCATCCACAGCGGCAACCTTAAGCACCTGGTCTTGAAGATGACCGATCCGGCGCTGTTCCCCTACAAGTATACCCAGGTTATCAAAGCCGCACCGGTGAGCTTCGGCATGCCGGCCGCTTATCTCGGGGTGGATATCGGGGACGAAGAGATGATGCGCTACATGAAAGGCCATCATACCTTCTACTGGCGCACCTATGAGACCATCACCGACACCTTTACGCCTGACGCCCACCGCCGGGGGTTCTCCCAGTTCAGCTGGACCAGCATGCATGACAAATCCCTGGCGCCAAAGGGGAAGAACTCCCTGGTGATCCAGGTCTTCACCAACTACAACTGGATGGACGGGTGGGGCACCGGCACCGAGGACCCGACGGTTCGGACCGAGGCCTATAAGAAGCTCAAGACCAGGGTGCTGGACGACATCATCGCGGATTCCGAATATATCATCCCGGGTCTGAGCAAGCGTATCGCCTTCAAGGACCTGGGCACGCCGCGCACCTTGAGCCGCTACACCTTGAATGAACAGGGCGCGCCCATGGGGTGGTCATATGATATGTATCGCATCTTCATGGCAAAACGATTCGGCTCATTCACCACGCCCATTCAGAACCTCTATACCTGCGGCCATTATTCCATCTGGCCGGGCGGGGTGGTGTTCGCGGCCCTGAGTGCGCGTATCGTGGCCGAAACCATGGAGCGCGGCCTGGCCAGGACCTTGCTCTGGTAACGCTCCATCGATTCGGACGCACGACGAGGATCATAATCGAAACGATATGGTTGATTCGAGTGTAAGGAGATCTCGCATAACGAGATAGACACCGCTTAAGTACCGGCTTCATGGCGTTGAGACAGGTCTCCCCAATCACAGGTGAATGTCCATAACTCAACGTAAAGGAGGAAGCATATGGCGGATTATGATGTAATCGTTATTGGTGCCGGATGCGGAGGATTGGCCGCAGGGGCATTGTTGGCCAAACAGGGTCGCAGAACCCTGGTGCTGGAGAAGAACGGCTGGGTCGGCGGTTGCTGCACCACCTTCGAGCGCAATGGCTTCAAGTTCGATCTCGGCGCCTCGGTGGTCGAAATCATCCAGCCTATCCAGGCCTTTTTCGCCGAATTCGGCACCGACTTCTTCAAGGAGGTCGATCTGATCCCGGTCGACCCGATCTACAGCTACATCGAGGCCAGCGGCCGGCACATCGACTATCCGGTCTCGCTCGAAAAGACCAAGGAGGTGTATTCGCAGTTCAACAGACAGGACGCCGAGAACTGGCTCAAGATGGCCGATTATTACGTGGACATGCTGAACAACATCGTCGGGGTGTATGCCCTCACGCCGCTGAATACCTTGCGTGACATGGCCACGATGATGATCAAGACACCGTCCATGTTCAAGTTCATGCCGCTCTTCTTCAACAGCTACCAGGACACCCTGGAGCGATATTTCAAGGACCCCCTGATCCTATCCACCATGGCCTTCCAGTCCTATTACATCGGCCTGCCGCCTGAGCTGGCCCCGGGCTATGCCTCGCTCATGGCCTATTCCGAGCACGAGGGTATCTGGTACCCGCGCGGCGGTATGATCCAGATTCCGGAATCGTTCCGCCGTCTGGGCGAGAAACACGGCATGAAGGTGGAATTGAACAAGCGCGTGAGCAAGGTCATCATCCGCAACAAGCGGGCCTGCGGCGTGCGCCTGGCCGATGGCACCGAGATCTCGGCCAAGATAGTTGTCTCGGACACGCATTCGCACAACCTCTATTTCAAGCTCATCGGCGAAGAGCATGTGCCGTGGGTGCCGAAGATCGGGCTCAAGAGCATGAAACCTTCCATCGGCAGCCCCATGATCTACCTCGGTCTGGATTATGCACCGCCGCTCACCGCACACCATAGCCTGACCATCGATTCCATGGACTTCATGAACGAGTACTGGTGGGAGTATCAGCTCAAGGGCAAGCTGCCTCCCAAGCCCTTCAGCCTGATGTCATGGACCTCGCACACCGACCCGGGCATGGCCCCCAAGGGCTATCACACCCTCAACATCATGAATGTGGGTGCCTACCACCTCAAGGATACTACCTGGGCCAAGGAAAAGAAACTGCTGGCCGACCGCGTCATCGAATACCTCGATTCCTTTGCCGTACCCGGCCTCAAGGATCATGTGGTCTTCAAGGAGGTCTGCACCCCGGTGGACATGGAGCAGATCGTGGGCAACCCCGAGGGCAGCATCTACGGCTTCGACATGGATCTACCCAAGAGCGCCATCTTCCGGCCATCGTCAAAGTCCAAGTTCATCAAGGGGCTCTACCTGGCCGGTGCCTCGACACACCCGGGCGGAGGCGTACCCACGGTAACGGCATCTGGTTACAATGCCGCAAAACTGATCGAACGCTACGAACATTAGGAGGAAATCATGAACCTGTCTAAATCGCTGGTTCTCTTTGCACTTGCGAATGTGGTCGGCCTCGTCGCCTGCGTGTCCTGGTGGAACAGTCTCACCGCTTCCAAGCAGCGCTTCTTCAAGCACATGGGCAAACAGCTACCCTGGTTGCCCTTTAGATATTTTGCCTGACAATGAAGGGCCGGCCTGTGCCGGCCTTTCATCCTGTGCTATAAGAGATTTCATACATGAGGGCACTATGCAGAAACGCTCACTGACAATATTCGTGATGCTTGCCGTTCTGATTTTCTATCGGGTGCGCCTGGCATCGGCTGAGCCGTTCCAGGCCTGGTTCAATGATCTGATCGCCGAAGATCCGAACTTCACCACGGAAGAACTTCATACCATTCAGAAGGGAAAGGTCGTAGCCCGCGCCCGTGATGACGTCAATTGCCCGGGAAAGGGCGAAATCATCTTTCTGCGTTCCTACGGAACCGTTAATCTGAAGCCCGAGGAATGCTGGAAACGCATGCAGAATCTGGCCGCCATGTACCAAACCCAGCCGCTTATGGTCAAGGTCTCCCAGATCCCGGCGCCGGGACCTGCCGTATACCTGCAGCATACCCTCGGACTCCTGGGCAGAGAATACTACTATGTCAACCGCTATGATTTTCTGCCTCAATCGTATATCATCACCTATATCATTGACAAATCGAGGCCATACAACGTGGTCGATGGTTTCGGCTTCTGGCGCATCTATCCCTGGGGGGACAATAGATCGCTCGTCGAAAACGGCACTTATATGGATATCGGTTTCAAGATTAATGGCGTGGTCTACAAACCACCCAGTTGGCTGATGAAACAGCTCTCGCTCATTGATTCCCCCAACACCATCAAACAACTTCGCAGATATCTATGCCCATAATATTTGCGCCTATCATAAACGCATAGCGATACCCCACCCAGCATGGTGGGGTATTTTCATTCTCATCGTTTAACGGAAATTGCCTTGAGGAAACCATTTATCTTGACAGCGTGTTCATTATTAATGCGACCGCAAACAGAGTTATCTCAGATTAAATTGACTGTTGATCATTTTTTCGATGACAGCATGTACATATTGACAGTGCATTTTATTTGATCCATAGTGATTAGCAACAACGCTTTCCACCCCATCAAGCGCATAAATTCCGTATGGGATTGATAGCAAGAATATAAGGAGGATTTATGAAAAATGGCTTTTTTCGCTTGGTAGTGGGTTGCCTGACGGTTTCCTTCCTGATCGCAGCCCCATCACTTTGGGCGGCCGAGAAAAAGACCATGACACGCCAGGACGATTTCGTCATCATCATGGGTTCCAAGGCCAAGACCAATATCGGTAAACCGATCGCCAACATGTCACTCTTTGCGCTGCATAACGGCCAGGCCAAACCGATCCCCTTCCAGATCGACGAAAAGAGTCCGAACGGCGATTGGGTCCTGACCACCGCTCCGTCCTCGATCAAGGGTCTGAAACCGGAGACCGACGAGGATAACGGAAGACTGGATGCCAATGACCAGGTGGCATGCATGATCAAGGACTCGGGCGACCGCATGGACAAGAACCTCTATCCTCAAGGTGCCCTTGCCGTTGACGAAATCACCCTCACCGATCCGTTGACCGGAGGCAAGGCCTGGGTATATCTGTGCTCCTTCGCCTCCAACCCCCCGCTCTCGAATGTGAGCTATATCAAATACAATACAGCCAAGGATCAGGTTGAAACCTCGAATTACATTATGGGCTTCCCAGCCAAGATGCCCATCGCCCCTGGTTTCATCAGCATCAACGGCAGCCCCAATCTGATCGACCGCATGAAGATACGCGTGGTCGCTCATATTCTTGGCATTCCGTACCATATCAACGAGAACCAGTTCGTATCCAAGCTTTCGCTGTACAAGGCCGGTCCGATCCGGGTCATCCGCCGCACCAAAAACGCCATCAAGATATTCAAGATCTTCCAGACCCCATCGGCGGCGGTGGAAAACATATATTACGGCAATATTGCATCCATCCCGATCCGTATGACCGTGCCGTTGAACGTGGCCGGCGTGGCCAAGATGTTCGCCTTAAGCGTGGAAGCTACCGGTGGCGCCGATTTCCAGAACATGCAGAACTGGCAGTTCAAGAGCAATGTCTATCCGCACTGGGTAACCATCAACAACTCCATGGATCAGGCCGAAAAGGCCATGAACGGCAAAGGTCCGTTGGACTGGTTCTGCATCAAGGGCCCCAACAAGGCCTTCATGATCCGTATTACCCTGGACCGTAAAGACGACGGCACCCCCCAGGTCCTGCCCTTGACGACCAAGCTCTATTACGTGGATGACGCCCAGGCCCTGGATCCGCCCGAGGATATTCCCGGACAGACCCCCAATGTCGGTTACATCATCGACGGTATTTCCAAGTTGAACAAGGGCACGATGTACTTCTTTGCCACCCTGTACCTGATCAAGGATTATAACGACGGCGACGAGAAGACCTATCTGACCATTATCGACAAGCCGATACGAGTCGATTCGCTTTAGGGCCGACGGTATTGACAGCCATAGCCCTCCCGCCCAAGCGGGAGGGTTTTTTTATGGAGTGGGGGCACAACAAGACCCCATCGGACCACGGTCTAGCCCATCTTCTACAGCAAAACTGAGAAAACGGGAGTTTGGTGACTGCGGGGGCGCATAAAACCTGGGGCATGGTTTTTCGTTGAGAAAACATGGTGCCAACTAAACAGTATTTACGGCTTGACATAGGAGCATTATAGAAC
>JAKQBR010000248.1 GCA_029574005.1 Deltaproteobacteria bacterium
TCCCGCCCACCTTGCTGGACCGCATGGAGGTCATCGAGATCCCGGGCTATACCGACGAGGAGAAGTTCAATATCGCCCGGCTGCATTTGTTGCCCAAGAAGGCGCGCACGGTGGGATTGAGCCCCGAGGACCCCGTCTTCGAGGATGAGGCCATCGAACTCCTGATCGCCCAGTATACCACGGAGGCCGGGGTACGCGACCTGGAACGCAAGCTGGAGTCGCTGTACCGCAAGGTCGCCAAGATCAAGGCCTCGGACCGGGAGGTGCCCGGGCGGATCGACTGCGATGTGGTGCGCGCCTTCCTCGGTCCTGCCACGCGCTACAAGGAGCAGGCCCTGGAGTGCGACAGCGTGGGCATGGCCACCGGACTGGCCTGGACACCGGCGGGCGGCGAGATCCTGCTCATCGAGGCCACCTCCATGCACGGCGGCGGCAAGCTCGAACTCACCGGCAACATGGGCACGATCATGCAGGAATCGGCCCGCATCGCGCTGGGCTTCATCAAGAGCCACGCCCAGGAACTCTGCCTTGACATGATCGACTTTTCCAAACTGGACGTGCATGTGCACGTCCCGGCCGGCGCGATCTCCAAGGACGGTCCATCCGCGGGCATGGCCATGCTGGCCGCGCTGGTGTCGCACTTCCAGTGCCGGCAGGTACGCAGCGACACCGCCATCACCGGCGAGGTCACCTTGACCGGCCGGGCCCTGCCCGTGGGGGGCATCAAGGAAAAGATCCTGGCCGCGGAACGCGCCAAGCTTGCGCGGGTCATCGTACCCTTGAAGAACGAGCCGGATGTCCTGAAGCTGGCCCAGGACACGCCCATCCAGGTGGAGGTCTTGTATGTCAGGAGTTTCCTGGATGTCCTGCCCATGATCTTCAGGGACTATCACAACCGGATCCCGGTCTCGACGTCCTAGCGCCGCGTTCACCGCCGCTAATGAAGACAAAAAAAATGGGATGGCGTGTTGGGCATTGGAAGCGCCATCCCTTAAGAGGAGGTTACAAAGACTGGTTTTGGCTTTGTACAGATATAGATGCCGCGGCGCGGCAGAAGGATGCATTTTTTCTTCTATCGATAACCGTCCCCTTTAAAACCCTGCGATTACCTCCGGCCCTTGCAGTAGGCCCACAATGTCGTCGGAACCACCTTGAACCCGAGCATGAACAGCTCGCGGTAACGGGCCTGTCCCATGATGATCTCCTTGAGCGTATCGGAGATCACCTGGTTTTCCCTCAAGGACAGGAGGCTCATCCCGGGAAACAGGTTGAGCGGCAGCGCGATCAGGTAGGCGAAGAGCAGGTCATGCCGGATGGACCGCAAGGCCCGCCCATAGGCCCTGGACGCCGGCTCGTGCCCGAGCAGGGAACCCAGGATCGATCGGGCGGCCAGTTCGCCGCTCTGCATGGCATAGGAGATGCCCTCGCCGGTCATCGGATCGATGAGGCAAGCGGCATCGCCGGCCACAAGGATGTTTTCGCGGCCGTAACGCCTGAGGGTGCCGATCGTGCAGGCGGGCAGGGGGAAGCCCCTGCAGCGCTGTGCATACTCGGCCGGCAGGCTTAAGGCATCCAGGAAGTCGCGGAACAGGGCGCGGATGGCGCGCGCATGCCCGGCGAAGACCCCGATCCCGACCGATACGCCGCCCTGTCTCGGGAATATCCAGCCGTAGCCTGAGGGCAGGTAACCGTAAAAGAAAACCGGAAGCTCGGGATGTCTGCGGATGATTTCGTGGCGGTCGGGGATGACGCACTCCAGGGCATAGCCGACATGGCCGCGCGGATAGGCCAGAGCCCTGGCCACCACGCTGTTGGCGCCGTCGGCGCCGATCAGGTGCCTGGCGCGATACGTCGCGCGCCCGGTCTGTACTTCGATGATCTGTCCCGGGGTCACCTTTACCACGGCCTCGCCTTCCTGGACCTGGGCGCCTGCCGCCGCTGCGCGTTTCAAGAGCAGATGGTCGAAGCGCGGCCGGTCCACGACCAGACCGCGGGTCTCCTGCGTCGACATCTCTATGGGATGGCCGGTGCGCGAGTAGATAACGGCGCCGTGCACCTCGCATTCCACGGCCTCGCCAATGTCGAAGTCCAGCATGGCGACCGCCCTGGGGGAGAGCGCCCCGGCGCAGAGCTTCGGGCGCGGCATAACGCGCTTTTCCAGGCCCAATACCTTGAGCCCGGCCCGGGCCAGATGGTAACAGGCCGTCGAGCCCGAGGGGCCCATGCCTACCACGATGGTATCGTATAGTTCCGTCATCATGCGTTCACTCCAAAAAGATGCGCCAGCCGGCTAAGAGCGCTCCGGGTTTAAGGTCATAGGCCCCCGAGGCCTCGGCCACGGGGGTGAAGCCGCAGGCGGCGCAGTTCACCTCGCCCCGGCCGCGCACGTAGCAGCCGGTGCTGACGCGTCCGTCCGGCTCGACATTGGCCAGGAGCCATTCATGGCAGCGCCAGGTATTGTCCAGCATGGCCTCAAGCCGCCCCTCTGAATTGAGGATCGGGTAGCCGGCCTTCTTGAGCCTGATCGCCGCGGCGATGGCCTCGGCGCGTTCATGGCGCTCAAGCGCCAGGTCCGCCTCGCCCTGGGCGTAGGGGTAGAAGAACTGGACCGTGACGCCCTTGACCTGGGGGATGTCCCTGAGCTGGGCGAGGGCGAGAGGAAAGTCGCGCCAGTTCTCGCGGTTCAGGGTATAGTGGACATAGAGCCGCGGGTGGACGCTGGCGCGCAGGTTGGCCATGACCTCGTCATAGGTCCCGCAGCGCAGGCGGTCATGGGAGGCCTTGATCCCGTCCAGGCTGACCCATAGCACATCGGTGGCGGCCGACAGCGGCCGGGTGCCGTTGGTGGTGGCGCCCACACGCAGGAAACGACGCCGGGCAAGCGCGCACAGGTCGTCGAAGCCGTGCGCGCCGTCGCGCCAGATGAGCGGTTCACCGCCCTCGAAGATCACGATGCGGCAGCCCATGCGATCGAGCTGTTCCAGGGCGTTGAGGGCCTTGTCCCAGCTGATGTGGGCCTCATGATCGGGGCGCAGGTGGAAAGGGCAGGCCGGGCAGGTCAGGTTGCAGCGGTAGGTCAGCTTGAAGCTTGCCAGTAAGGGTTTGCTGCGCCCGAGCACGCGCGTCTGAAGGAAGAAGTACGCCAGCTGCGCCATGTCGGACGGGTTCATCGGCAAGCGGTCCTACCACGCCCCGCGGCGCTGATAAGCGGCGATCTTGGCCAGCGCGGCGACCGCCGGTTCCGGGCACGGGTAGGCCATGATGCCCTGGCGGTCCAGGGCCTTGGTGATGTTGATGTCGGCGGGCGCATCGAAGCCCATGAGGTCGATCACCGGGACGATCGGGATGGTCTTGCGCGCCAGGAGATCGAGCAGCAACCCGATGAGCTTCTCCTCTTCCCGGATGAGGATGGCGGCCGATGACTCGATCCGTTCCGCTGGGATGACCTCGGAGCTCATCATGCGCCTGGCCCTGAGCGTCATGTACCCCAGCCCCATCAGCAGGATCGCGTCAACCGAGCGGCTTTCCATGAGGATCTTCACGGTGTCCGTGATGACGGTCACGGTCCCCGGCGCCACCAGGTCGATGGGGTTGCCGCGGCTCCAGTAGGCCGGCAGGATGGCATCGAGCCTGGCGATGATCGCATCCTCAAGGGGCGGCACGCTCAGCCCCTGGGCCTCGCAGGCGTCCGTGGCGATGACGCCCCATCCGCCGCCCATGGTCACGATACCGATGCGGTTTCCCTTGGGCAATGGTTGGGTCAGGAGCATGCCGGTCACATCGATCATCTCGTCCATGGTGGAGACCATGATGATCCCGGCCTGGCGGCACATGGCGGCAAAGACACCCTCGTCGCTGGCCATGGCCCCGGTGTGGCTGGCCGCGGCCCTTGCCCCGCTCGCCGTGCGGCCGCCCTTGAGCAGGACAATGGGTTTGTCGGGGGCGATGCGGCGGGCGGTTTCAAAGAAGCGCTGCCCGTCACGCAACCCCTCGATATACAGGCAGATGACGCGCGTCTGCGGGTCATGCTCCATCAGCCTCAGGTAGTCCTCGACCTTGAGATCGGCCTCGTTGCCCGAACTGATCAAGCGCGACAGGCCGATGGAGCGCCGCACGAAACGGTATGCCAGGGAGGTGCCCAGATTGCCGCTCTGGGTGATGATGCTCACCTGTCCCGGCGCGATGGCCATGCCGGTCATGAGGACCTGCAAGGGGCTGGGTGTGGCGCTGAAGATGCCCATGGTGTTCGGTCCCACCAGCCGCATGCCCGCCTCCCCGGCCAGGGTCACGATCTCGCGCTCGAGCGCCGCGCCGGATGCCCCGGTCTCGGAGAAACCAGCCGTGATGACGATGCCGGCCGGAATTCCGCGCGCCGCGCATGCCCGGACGGCGTCGGGCACCAGGCTGTCCTTGACCACGATGACGGCCAGGTCGATGGGACCGTCGATCCGGTCCAGGCTGGTGTAGACCTGACGCCCGAACCACTCTCCGCCCTGGGGATTCACGGGGTAGATCCCGCCCGCGTAACCGCCGCGGATGATGTGGTGGAGGATGTTGAACCCCCACTTGAACACATTGGTGGATGCGCCGATGAAGGCGATCGAGCGTGGCGCAAAGAGTGCTTGGAAGAGCGTATCCATGATCATCTTCCGGGGAAGTCTGGCTTGCGTTTTTCCCTCTGGGCGCGCACGCCTTCACGGGCGTCTTCGCTGGCGAAGATGGGGGCCCCGATGGCGACCTCACGCCGCAAGGCCTCTTGGAGATCCATGGCGCGGGTCTCGCGGCTGCAGCGGATGATGCCCTGGACGGCCAGCGGTCCGTTGGCCGCGATCTTTTCGGCCAGGGCCATGGCCGTGGGCATCAGCTCGCGGCGCGCGCAGACGCGGTTGAGGAAACCCCACTCGTAGAGCGTCTGGGCGTCGTAGTTGTCGGCCGTGAGCAGTATCTCGATCGCTCGGCAGGGGGACACGATCCGGGGCAGGAGGACGTTGCCCCCGCCGATGGGCATGATGCCTAAGCTGGCCTCGCGCATCTGGAAGACGGCGTCGTAGGAGGCCACGCGCAGGTCGGCTCCCATGACCATCTCGAAGCCGCCCGTGAGGCAATAGCCGTGTATGGCGGCGATGATCGGTTTTTTCACGAATGGGACCTTGAGCATGGCCTCGCCCACGCCGCCCTTAAGGCCGTCGATCAGCCAGGCCTCGTCCTCGTTCTCCGGCTCGCGCGCGCGGGTCAGGACCGGGATGGCGGTCTTGAGGTCCATGCCGGAGCAGAAGATGTCCGGCAGGGTCGAGTACAATACCACCACCCTGATGTCATCGTCCTTGTTGACGGCCTCCCAGGTCTGGTACAGATGCCTGAGTATCCCCGGATCAAGGGCGTTCTTCCGCTCCGGCCGATTCAGGCCGACGCTTGCGATATGCCCGGCTTTTTCAAAGATCAGGTCCATTGCGGCCCCTCCTCATGTACTCTAAAAGACCTACCGGATATGCCGGTCGGTTGTCAACTGCGGCGCCGCGAGACGGTCATGACCGTGTAACAGGTGAAAAAACGGCAAATTTATGGTAAAGATTCGCCACGGAGAATCCGAAAGACATGCTATGCTATTCATGGTCCATACCCTTTTTGGAGGTCACCATGGCGGAAGGTAGCGATGTAAACAGGGCACGTCCCGTCGGTGAAATTCTCGAGCAAACAGATGCCTTGAAAAAGCATATCGAGAAAATGGGCTACCCTCCCATGGAAGAAGTGGAACGGTTCATGGATACCCTCAAGGATGCGATCTACTGCCTTTCTTCCGGGAACCTGGAAAAGGCGGCCGAGAACATGCAGCGGCTCTCAACCTTCGGCAGCTCGGGACTGTTCCGGGGGATAGGCGAGATCACCCGCGACCTCCACGAATCCATCAAGGACATCCAGAACTTCCTGGAGCCGATCTTGAAACGCATCAACGAGAGCGAGATCGAAGGCCTTTCGAGCAAGCTCGCGCATGTGTCCCAGCTGGTGCGCGATACCTCCGAGCAGACCCTGGACCTGCTTTTCGCCCGACAGGAGGTCTCCATGAGCGATGTGGCCGTCTACGAGGAGATCGCGAGGCTGATCGACCAAGGTGACAAGCAAGGCGCCATCGATAAGCTGGCGGCCCTCAAGCTCCATAACGACGAGCTCGTCAACGAGCTGACCAAGATCAGCGAGCTCCAGATCCATGCCGACCTGGTGGACCAGCTCATCAAGAAGGTCAGCAAGGTCGTGGATGAGATGGAACAGCGTTTGATCGATCTCATCAAACACTTCAGCCCCATGATACAGGAGTCCATGGAAGGGAAATTGCCGGAGGGCCAGGTGCTGCACGGTCCGGTGGTCCCGGGCCGGACCGGCAAGGCCGCGACTTCCCAGGATGCCGTGGACGACCTGCTCAGATCGCTGGGCATGTGAAACCATCCTGAGCACCAGCCATGCGGCCGACCTTTCTGACCCGCCTGGTGAACGGTGAGCTGTTCGACCCGATCGTCTATATTCGCATCCTCAACCAGCGGCAGGCCCTCATGCTCGACTGCGGCCGCTTCTTCGACCTCTCGAACCATGAGCTCATGCTGGTGGAGCACCTGTTCATCTCGCATGCGCATATGGATCATTTCATGGGATTCGACCAGGTCCTGCGCGTCATCCTGCACCGTCAAACCCCTCTAAACGTCTACGGCCCGCCTGAGATCCGCCGGCAGGTGCTGGCCAAGCTTGGGGCCTACACCTGGAACCTTACCCGGGAATACGCGCTGGAGATCCGCATCCACGAGGTCGCCCCAGGGTGCATCACCACGACCGTGGCGCGGGCCAGCGACGGCTTCGCGCCCTCATGGACCGGCGTGCGGGAGCGGTCGGGGGAGGAGCTCGTCAAGACGCTCTGGTATACGGTCGAGGCGGTCGAGCTGGACCACAAGACGCCCTGTCTCGGCTTTGTGGTGAAAGAGGCCTTTCACATCAACATCCGCGGGGACAAGCTGGGCCCTCTGGGGTACGCAAGCGGTCCCTGGCTGGGTATGCTGAAGGCCGCGATCAAAAGCGGGAGGACCATGGATATACCGGTGCGGACCATGCAGGGCACACGCCTCATTGATAGCGAGCAGCTTGCCCGCGAGCTGGTGATCGTCTCCCCCGGACAGAAGATCACCTACCTGACCGACATACGCTATTGCGAAGCCAATCTCGAACGTCTGACGCCCCTGGCCAAGGACACCGACGTCCTTTTCATCGAGACCTTCTATCCGGACGAGATGCGCGAAGAGGCCCACCGGAAGGGGCATCTCACCGCGCGCCAGGCCGGGGAAATCGCCCGTGAGCTGGGCGCCAAACGCGTCCAGGCCATGCATATCTCCCCGCGCTATCACGACCGCCGGGAGGTCGTCTTGGACGAGCTCAAGCAGTTGATCTCAGCCCCCAAATGAGTTATGAAACGATCATCGCCATCAGTCGCGGGCATCCATCCGATGTCCGCGGTTTGCGGTAGCCGACCACGCGGGGCAGCTTCTTTCGAACGAACGGGCTGACGCGGCGTTAAAGGGGGGGATTGTGACAATCGCGAGCAGCGCCGTCAGGCGCTTCCACAGGTTTCTGCCGTGTCTCATCGCCATGGCGCTCTGGCCGTGCCTGGCATTCTCGGCCTCCATCACCATCGTTCACACCAACGACATCCATTCCCACCTGCAGGGTCTGGGCCCCGAGACCGAGTATCATCCGCTCGTCAAGGGCACCGATACCACCAAGGGCGGCATGGCGCGCATCGCCGGCATCATCAGGGACGTCAAACGCAGCCGCCCCCATGGCGTGCTAGTGCTCGACGCCGGCGATTTTTCCATGGGAACGCTCTTCCACATGCTCGCGCGCGAGGAGGCCTTTGAATTGAGGGCCATGCAGGCCAGCGGGTATGACGTCGTCGCCCTGGGCAATCACGACTTCGACCTGAAGCCCGACGGTCTGGCGAGCATGGTGCGCACGGGCGCCGAGAAGGGCATGCCCTCGGTCGTCTGCTCCAATATCGAGTTCAGCGCGGCCGACAAGCGCGATGCATCCCTGAAACAGGCCTTTGCCGATGGGCTCATAAAGCCTTATCTCGTGCTCGAGCGCTCGGGCCTCAAGATCGGCGTCTTCGCTCTGATGGGCAGGCATGCCGCCGAAGACGCGCCTTTCGCCCGGCCGGTAAGGTTCGGCGACCCCTTCAAAACCGCGCAGTCCATGGTGAACATGCTGAAGTCCGATGAGAAGGTCGATCTGGTCATCTGCCTTTCGCATGGCGGCCTGGACCTGGATGACCCGCAGCAGCCCAGGGGCGACGACGTCGAGTTGGCCAAGCGGGTGACCGGCATCGACGTGATCATCGGCGGCCATACCCACACGAAAAGCTTGAAACCGCTGCAGGTGCGCGGCACGTTGATCGTCCAGGCCGGCGCCTACGGCACCCACGTGGGCGTCATGGACCTCGCTGTCGAGGGCCGCAAGGCGACCCTGCTGCGCTATGAGATGGTGCCCGTGGATGCCGATATCGAGGGCGACCCCGCGGTGCAGATCATGGTCGATCAGGCCATCGCGCAGGTGGACAGGCTCGTCCTGGCCGATAAAGGCCTGTCCTACTATAAGGTCATGGCAAGATCGAGGTTCGACCTGGTGCTGGGGGCGACGGATTCCAACCTGGGCAATATCGTCACCGATGCCGTCCGCTGGTCGATCGACCGGGCCGAGCGCGAGAAGAACGGACGCAGAACCGACGTGGCCTTTGAATCGCTCGGGCTGATCGGAGACGATGTCATGAAGGGCATGCACGGCAAGATCACGGTCGCCGATTGCTTCCGGGCCGTCCCGTGGGGGATCGGCATGCGTGACGAAGACCCCGGGTATCCGCTGGTAAGCTTCTATCTGGACGCCCTGGAGATCAAAAAGACGCTGGAGGTGCTTACCTCGGTGGCGCCCATTAAAGGCAACGATTATGCCATCCAGGTCTCGGGCCTCAAGTTCCGCTATAACCCCAACCGGGTGATCTTCGACCGCGTGATGGATATCCGCATCGGCGATGACGAGCGCGGGTACAAGACCCTGGACACCGACCCGTCCAACACGACCCTCTATAAGATCGGGGCCAACATCTATACCACCAGCTTCCTGATGCTCATCGGCAATTATACCTACCATATCCTGGACATCGTGCCCAAGGACTCCAAGGGCAATCCGATCGCCGACCTGCGCGAGGCGATCGTGGACGCCGACCGCGCCAGGCCCGGTGTTCAGGAGCTCAAGCAATGGGAGGGCTTTCTGGCCTATGTCGCGAGCTTCAAGGATACCGACGGCGATGGACAGGGCGATGTCCCCATCATCTACAGGTATCCGCAGGGCCGCGCGGTCGAGATCTCAAGCTGGAACCCGGCGATGCTCTTCAAGAACGCCGCCAAACCCACCTGGGTGTTCACCGGCGTGGGGGCCTTCGTGCTGGCCGGCATCCTGATCCTGGCGCTCTGATCCATGGTCCTGATCGTATCCGGCGGCGATCCGCCGCCAAAACGGCTTTTGAAGTCCCGTGCAGAGGCGGCCGGGCTAGTCATCGCGGCCGACCGCGGGGGGTGGTACTGCTGGAAGGCGGGGATACTCCCCTGCCTGCTGGTCGGCGACATAGATTCGCTGCCCCCTGCGGTGCTCGATGATTTTACCGCGCGAGGGGTCGAGATCGTGAGGCTTGAGCGCGACAAGGACGCCACCGACACCCAGGTCGCCCTTGAGGAGGCCATCCGGCGCGGCGCCGGTAGGATCGAGATCCTGGGCGCGATCGGTACGCGCTTCGATCACAGCCTGGCCAATGTCCACCTCCTCGCGCTGGCCCAGGGCGCCGGCGTCGAGGCCTGCATCCTGAGCGGCCGTCAGAGGCTGTTTCTCATCCACGGCTCCTATGAGCTGCGCGACGCGCGGGGCTGCACCATATCATTCCTGCCTCTGGATAGCGAGGTGCGGGGCATCAGCCTTTCGGGCTTCGTCTTCGAACTCAAGGACGCGGACATGGAGCTCGGCCGGCCTTACGGCGTGAGCAATGTGGTCAAGGAATCTGTGGCGCGGATTTGTGTACGCCGCGGCCGCCTCCTGGCGGTGGTGACGGCCGCGGGCGAGCTTGCGTGACGGGGGTGTCACGCCCTAGGCAAAACCCCGCGGGGGCCATGCCGTACGGCGAGGTCTGAGGCGGCGGGCGCACCCCGGGTTTTTTAGTGACAGAGGTAGGCTTTGGTGTTATCAGAGAGTCGTTTCATCGCTGAAAACGAAACCTGAAAGGAGACGGATGTGAGAAAGATCGTGGTGTTGGCGATAATGCTGGTTGTGGCCGCAAGCGGTTGTTCAAAGGATAAGGGGGACACGGCGGGGAAGGCGACCATCAAAGACCCCCATGTCGTGGCGCAGATCGGCAATGCCAAGATCATGGACAAGGATATCGACGCCATCCTTTCGCAGATCCCCGAGCCTTACCGTGCCCGCTATTCCACCCCCGAGGCCAAGCGCGAGATCGTCGAACGCATGGCCGAGGTGCGCATGATGGCCATGGAGGCCAAGAAACGGGGCATCGACAGGCGCCCGGAGACCAAGCTCAAGCTCGAATATATCGTGGACCAGATCCTGGCCAAGGACCTCGAGGACTCCACCATCGACGCCATCCAGATTGGCGACGCCGATATCACCAAGTATTATAACGACAACAAGGACAAGTTTGTCATCGGTCCGCGCGTCAAGGTGCGCCATATCCTGGTGGAAAAGGAGGAAGACGCCAAGGCCATTCTGGCCGAGCTCAAGAAGGGCGCCGATTTCGCGGCCCTGGCCAAGGCCAAGTCGAAGTGCCCGTCCGCGCCGCGCGGCGGCGATCTCGGCTGGGTGACCAAGGGGCGCATGGACCCCGAGTTCGAGAAGGCGGCCTTCGCCCTGAGCAAGGGCGAACTGAGCGGAGTGGTCAAGAGCTCCTTCGGCTACCACATCATCAAGTGCGAGGACAAGGAAGAGGCCAAAGAGAAGCCCATGGACGAGATCAAGCCCATCGTCGAGCGGCAGATCAAGCGCGAGCGGCGCGAGGAGGCCGTAAGCAAGCTCAAGGAAGAGGTCAAGAAGGCCTATCCCGTCGTCATCAACGAAGAGTACTTCAAGAAGGCCCAGGCCGAGGCCGAGGCCGCGGCGCAGAAAGCCCAGCCCCAGGGCGAGCAGCCGTCCGCCCCTCAAGCCGGTCCGGCCCCGCAGACGCAACCGCAGGCAGCGCCACAGGCCGAGCCTCAATCAAAACCGGAGATCATGAAGGGCAGATAAGGAGGCGTTTTTGGCGCTCTATACCTGGTCGGGGTATACCGAAAGCGGCAAGAAAGACGGCGGCATGATCGATGCCGCCACGCTGCGCGAGGCCAAACTCAAGCTCAGGCAGCAGGGCCGTTTCGTGAGCGAGATCGCGGAAGAGGCCGCCGCCGGCGCACCTGTCCGGACCGGGACGATCCACGTGAAGGACCTCTTCGGCCGCGTCGGCCACGAGGACGTCGCGGTCATGACGCGGCAGCTCTCCACCTTGGTCGGCGCCTCCATCCCGTTGGTGGAGGCCCTGACCGCCCTGTACGAGCAGACGGAAAACCCCACGCTCAAGAAGGCCCTGGCGCAGGTCAAGGACGCGGTCAACGAGGGCGCCTCCTTTGCCGACGCCCTGGGCAAACACAAGAAGATCTTTCCCGACCTGTACGTCAACATGGTGCGTTCGGGCGAGGCCAGCGGCGCCCTGGATGTCGTGCTCCTGCGCCTGGCCGAGTTCCAGGAAAGCCAGCGCCGGCTGCGCGCCAAGGTCGGCTCGGCCATGATCTACCCGGCGCTGCTCCTGATCTTCGCGGTCGGGGTGGTGTTCTACCTGCTGACCGCGGTGGTGCCCAAGGTGGTCGGCATGTTCGAAAGCATGCACCAGGTCCTGCCGCTGCCCACGCGCATACTGATCGCGGTCAGCGGCTTCTTGGGGCATACGTGGTGGATCATCCTCATCGCGCTGGGCGTGGCGGGCTATCTCATCACGCGCTGGAAGGCCACCGATCGCGGCAGCCTGCGTTTCGACCGGATGCGCATGGCGTTTCCGCTCTACGGCAAGGTGTACCTCAAGCTCTGCGTGGCCCGCTTCGCCCGCACCCTGGGGACGCTCCTGTCTTCGGGCGTGCCCATCATCGAGTCCATGCGCATCGTCAAGACCGTGGTGCAGAACCGGGTGATGGAGAACGCCCTGGACGATGCCATCGGCGACGTCATCGAGGGCTCGGGCGTGGCCGCCACGTTGAAGAAGTCGGGCATATTCCCGCCCATCATCGTGCACATGATCGATGTCGGCGAAAGGAGCGGCACCCTGGAGGAGATGCTCATGAAGGCCGCCGACGCCTATGAGGAAGACGTCGAAACCGCCGTGGCATCGCTGACCTCGGTGCTCGAGCCGGTCATGATCCTGATCATGGGCGCCTCGGTGGGCTTCATTATCATGGCCATCCTCTTCCCCATGCTGGAGATGAGCCAGGTCATTCGCTAAGATGGAGGCATGTATGGACAACAAAGGCTTTACGCTCATGGAACTCCTGGTCGTGGTCATCATCCTGGGCATCCTGGCCACCTATGTCGGCGTGAAACTGGTGCGCGAGCCCGAGCGGGCGCGCATCAATCAGACCAGGATCCAGATCCAGGCCCTGGAGCAGGCCCTGAAGATGTACCAGATGGACAACGGCGAATACCCGTCCACCGAGCAGGGCCTGAAGGCCCTGGTGGAAAAGCCCGGCACGGGCAACATCCCCCGCAACTGGAAGGAGGGCGGCTACCTGGAGAAGAACAGGGTGCCCAAGGATGCCTGGGACAACGAATACGTCTACATGAACCCCGGGCTGCACAACCCGAACGGCGTGGACGTGTTCTCCTACGGTCCGGATGGCCAGCCGGGCGGCGACGGCGATAACGCGGACATCGGGAACTGGGAAAGTGAGGCCGGTGAGGCCCGGTAACGGCTTTACCCTCATCGAGCTGGTAATCGTCATCACGATTATCGCCATCACGGTGGGGTATGCCGCGCCGCGGCTCTTCACGGGCTTCACGACCAGCGGTCTTGACCAGGCCGTGCGCGACCTGTCGGTCATCGTGCAGTACACCCAGTCCCAGGCCGTGAAGAGGCACAAACCCTATTACGTACGCTTCGATTTCGACGAGGACCTCGTGGGGATGTATCCCCGGCCCGAGGGTTCGGGCCTAGAGCCGGAGCTGGAGAAAAAGGTCGTGCTGCCCGACGGCGTGGCCCTGCAGGGGGTCAAGAGCCCGTACCAGCCCAAGAAGGACCGCGGCCGGATCGATATCGCGGTGACCTCCGAAGGCATCGTGGAGCCGGCCGTGATCTACCTGGAAGGCCCGCAGAACAAGGTCTACACCCTGGAGATCAAAGCCTTTTCGGGCAAGTTCCGTATCCATGACCACTATGTGGAGAAGACCTATGCCGGATAGCAGGCGCGGCTTCACCCTGATCGAGGTGCTGGTGGCCATGCTGGTGCTGTCGATCCCCTTCGTGACGCTTTTGGTGCACGAGAACCGCGGCATCGATTACGCCATGCGATCCAAGTTCTACACCACATCGACCCTTTTAGCCGGACAGCGCGTGGCCGAGGTCAAGACCGCCACGACCCCCATGGTGACAGGCGAAGCCAAGGGCGATTTCGGGGCCGATTACCCCGGCTACACCTACCGGGAGAACCTGGAAAGCACACCCCTGGCCGGTTACTACAAGTATACCCTGCATGTCTTCTGGGGCGGAGAAAAGAGTGTCTTCGACAATACCTTCATCACCTATCTCGCGGCTCGATAGCCGGGGCTTCACCCTCATCGAGGTCGTGCTGGCCGTGCTGATCGCCGTCATGGTGGTGGCGGCCGTGAACGCGAGCTTCCACCGCTCCCAGCAGGTGATGCGCACCGTGCAGCAGCAGAGCGAGGTCTATCAGATGGGACGCATGGCCTTGGACCGCATGCTCAAAGACCTCACCTGCGCCTATGTCCCGGAGCTGTTGGAAACCGCCACCACCGGCGGGGTCGAGGTCGAGGCCGACGCCCTCGACCAGTACCGCTTCATCGGCAAACATGAGCTGCGAGGCACCACGGATGTCGACAGCATCTACCTGACCACCACCAGCGACCTGGGGTTGGGCGCTTACCGCGGCCTGGTGAGCGAGGTGGACTATTACCTCAAGGAGGTCGAGACCGGCAAGGGCGCGTATTACCTCATGCGCCGCGAGGACGCGCTGCCCCATGCCGGCGTAACCACGGCCGGCACCGAGATGGAACTGGCCGAGGACGTCAGCGCCCTGAACATCATCTTCATCGACCAGTCCGGCGCCGAGTCCGAGGAGTGGGACCTGAAGGCGCGCGGCAGCCTGCCGTCCCAGGTCAGGGTGACGCTCACCTTCAAGCGCGGGGAGGCCGTCTATCCCTTCACCGGGGTGGCGCAATTGCCCCTGGCCTGGATCCAGGCCAAGCAAGCCGGAGGGGCCGCGCCGTGACCACGGTGGTGAAGGATAGGCAGGGGTTGGTCCTGCTGCTGGTCTTGAGCGCCGTGGCGCTCTTCATGGCCCTGGTGATACCCTTTACCGCCGACCAGTTCACGGACCTGGAGCTGGCCGCCAACTTCAAGGACTCGCTCCAGTGCCAGTATCTCGGCAATGGCGGGGTCGAGGCGGCTGTTTCCATCCTGAGTGAGGACAACCGCGCCTACGATGCCGACGACGAAGACTGGGCCAAGTTTTCCGAGGCGCTGCTCCTTTCCTCGAGCTACCTCGACGGCATGCGGATGACGGGCGAGATCAGCGACGAGTGCGCCAAGCTCAACATCAACGCCCTGGTGAGGCTGCAGGGCGGCCAATGGGTGGCCGACCCCTTCAGGATCGAGCAGTTCAAGAAGCTCTTCACGGTGCTGGAGATCGAGATCAGCGAGACCGAGCTCCGCGATCTGTGCGACGCCCTGGTGGACTGGCTGGACGGTGACGACGAGATCACCGGCACGGGCGGGGCCGAGAGCGAGTACTACCAGTCCCTGGAGCAGCCCTATCAGGCCAAGAACCGGCCCATGGACACCCCGGAGGAGATCTTGCTGGTCAAGGGCATGCATGAGAACAAGCAGTGGTTCTACGGCACCTTTAACGAGGACGGTTCCGTGGACGTCAAGGGCATTAAGGACTATATCACCTGCGGACCGCTCGACATGAAGGTGAACCTCAACACCGCCTCTCCCGAGGTCCTGCAGTGCCTGTCAAAGGATATCGATGCCTCCATGGCCGAAAGTTTCATCGACTGCCGGCCGATTAAGACTGATAATGACATGGAGACGTGCAAGGCCGGTTTCAATACGATTGCGGATTACGAGCAGCTGCGAAGGATGACGGACATAAAGAGCTCGCGCTTTTCCGTGACCGTGACGGGCGGCATGCCGTCGGGTTCGGCCTTGAACGTGCGTGCCATCCTGGACGTTAACAAGAAGCCGCAAATAGTGTATTACCGGATGTATTGACCATAAGGGGCGCGTATGGCGAGATATAACCTGGGGCTTTACTGGGACGACCTGGACATTCAGGCTTGCCTTGTCCGTGGGGCCGCGGGTGAGGCGGTCATCGAGAAGATCGTGCGCAGGCATCGGCCGCAGGAGGATGGCAAGCCCAAACATGCCGTGGAGGAGGACCTGAAGGCCGTCATGGCCGAACTGGGCGTCCAGGCCGAGACTGGCATCACCGCCCTCAACGAGCACGAGGTCATGTACCGGCAGGTGAAGCGCCCGTTTTCCGACCGCCGCAAGATCTCGCAGACCATTGCGCCCGAGGTGGAGACGCTCCTGCCCATAGCCGACGATATCAGCGTCGATTTCGTCATGCTCGGCAAGGACCCCGCCGGGCAGACCGTCCTGGAGGCGGCGGCGGTCAAGAGCTCCGCGGTTAAGGCGCGCGTGAACGTGCTGTCCCAGGTGGGGATCGAGCCCGAGATCATCGAGGCGCCTTCCTCGGCCCTGGCCAACGGGGCGCGCAACTTCTTCCAGCTCGGACCGGAGCGGGGCTATGTCGTGCTGCACATCGGTTGGCGCAACAGCTCCTTATGCATCCTGCACGGACGCGATATCGTCCATATGGGGGCCTTGCCGTTCGGGTTCGAGGCCATCGCCGCGGACATCGCCCGCGAACGATCGCAGACCGTCTCCGAGGTAGTGGCCGAGGCCATCTCCTCAGGGCTCAAGGCCGAGGCCCATCTCGACCGTTTGATCCGTGAGGTCTCTATCGCCCTGCACCGACTGCCGGCCGAGGTCGACGGCTATGTGCTGATCCCCGCCGGCTATGCCGGGTATCTACCCGACTTCAGCGAGCGTTTCGCCGAGTCGGGGATAGCCGATGACCTGCCGTCCCTCAAGGGGCTTCAGTACGGCGGCCCCACGCGCGAGGTGCTGCTGTCCTTCATGGCGACATCGCTGGCGCTGCGCGGCATCGACAGCGCCGATATGCTCAACTTCCGGCAGGGGGAGCAGGCCTTTAGCAAGCAGATCGAGAAGTTCAAGGGCATGCTGGGGTTCTGGGGCAAGATGTTCCTGGTGCTGCTGGTTGTCTGGGCAGCGGGCTTCGGCCTGGACATCTTCCTCAAGGTCCAGGAGAGAAATAAGCTCGATAAGGCGATCAAAAAGGAGTTCACCAAGGTCATGGGGCCGTCACAGCCCATGGTGGCGCCGGTCGAGCAGATGCGCCAGCGCTGGCAGACCCTGCAAAGGACGTTCGGGGCTTCCGGCGGCACAGACTCGCCGCTGGCCATCATCCGCGACATCAGCGCCATGGTCCCCAGGGACACCGACGCCCGGCTGGAGAGCTTCACCCTGGACGAGAACGGCATCACCATCTCGGGGTCCACGGCCTCGTACGACCATGTCGAGCGCATCCGGGGCGTGCTGGCCGGGCTCAGGAATGTGAGCGACGTCAAGATCGTTTCGGCCAACGTCAACCAGTCCGATCAGCGGGTACTCTTCAAGATCACATGCAGGGCAGGTGGGGCATGATGGATTTTTTGCGGAACATCGATTTCAAGTCGCTCGACCTCAAGCAGGCGGACAAGCGCGAGCGGCTGGTGCTGGCAGGCGGCGCGGTCTTCATCGTCCTCTTTTTCCTGACCGTCGTCGTCATCATGCCCCTGTTGGATTACCGCGCCGATCTTACCAAGGCCACCCTGAACAAGGAGCGCCAGCTCAAGGAGATCTACGAGCTCTCGGCCAAGATCACGGCCATGGAGCGCGCCAATCGCATCGGGGGCGGCATGCGCACGGGGTTCTCGCTGTTTGGTTTTCTCGAGGACCTGGCCAAGAAACAGGGCGTGAGCGAGCGCATCGAATACATCAAGCCGGTGACCGGCGGCCCCGGAGAGAAGGAGACCGTGGAGGTGCGGATCAAGGGCCTGTACGAGGACGAGTTCATCGGCCTGTTCCACGGCATCGACACCAGTCCCATGCCGCTGGTGGTCAGAAGGCTCAACCTTAGGCGGGTGGACAAGGACAAGAACCTCGACGTCACCTTCCAGGTGCAGGTGAATGGATAAGAAGGCTGCCTATTCACTCAAGGCCCGCATCCTCTTTGCCCTGTATGCGGTCCTGTGCCTGCTCTTCTTCAGCTGTATGCAGTTTCCCTACCATGTCGTCAAACCCAGGGTCGAAGGCGTCTTGAGCCGCGCTGCACGTTCCGAGGTCTCGATAGGCGCGATCACGGGCCGTTTCCCGTTCGGGCTCAAGCTGGAGGACCTGCGGATCGGGAATGAGACCGTGGCGCCACGCCTGACGGTCCGCCCGGCCTTCACCAGTCTTCTCCTGGGCCGCCTGGGCCTAGTGGTGTCCGTCGGTCAGGCCCGGGGAGGCCTCGATGTCATCATCAAGACCTCCTTTACGCATCCCGGAGATCCGCTGGCCCTGAAGTTCACGCTCGAGGAATTCGATATCGCGCCCTTACAGAAGCTCATGCGGGGCGGTCCTGAGATCGCCGGCACGGTTACGGGAGAAGGCAGGCTCGCCACCGAGCGCGCCAACTTCAAGGACTCGCGGGGCGAGATCGACATCACCTGCAAGAACGGGCAGCTGCCTTTGAACATGCCGGCCCTGCCTCTGGGCGGCGTTGCGTTTACGGAATTGAACCTCAAGGCCGTGATGGAGAATGGGCGGCTGGAGATCAGGCAGATGCAGCTCAGCGGCAACGATGTATCGGGTTCGCTCTTTGGTGATGTACGCCTGGGCATGAACATCATGACCTCTGAGCTCGACATCAGCGGCAATCTGAGGCTTTCGCAGGCCTATCGGCAGATGCTGGGGAACCCGCGGGCTGAAAGCATGCGCTTTCGCCTGCAAGGTACGCTGGGGCGGCCGCGCCTGTTGCAGCAGTAGATCGAGCCGGTACGTCCTTCACATCCGGGACCGCGGACAAGTACGCAGGGTGAGGGCCACGCGAAAATTCTTCTTGTGCGGGCTCGGGCTTAAGGGTTAAGAAGGGAATCACCGCATCGCCAAGGGCGCGAGGTGGTGAGTCTGTTTGATGGGGTGATACTATGAGCGCTTCGGATATGTTCAAGAATAAATTTCCCAAGGCCATCAGCCTTACCTGGGAGGACATCGAAAACCTCCTCTGGGATGTGTTCAAGGCCTTGCGCGGCTCGGGCTACGACCCGGATGTGGTTATCGGCGTGGCCCGCGGCGGACTTATCCCGGCGCGTCTGCTGGTGGATTACCTCCAGAAGAAGTACATCTGCACGTTGCAGATGGGCCATTTCAGCGGGGATGCCAGTCTGACCGAGAAACCGATCCTGATTTATCCCCTCCCCGAGGTGGACCTCACCGACAAGAAGGTGCTGGTCGTGGACGATATCAGCGATGAAGGCGGCACCATGAAGGCGGTGGTCGACTACCTGGGCGGCAAGGTGGGGGAGGTCAAGACCGCTGTCCTGGTGAGCAAGGCCGAAGGCCATTACCGGGCAGACTACTGTCCGAGAATCGTGACCGAGTGGCGGTGGGTGCTCTTCCCCTGGTCGATGCATGAAGACCTGCTGGCCTTTACCGAAAAGGTGCTGCAGCTCACGGGCGGCGCCACCATCGAGGAGATCATCAGGATCCTCCAGGAATGCATGCATGTAGAGATCGCCACCCCCGACATCGAAAAGGTCCTGTTCGACATGCGGTCCTCGGGCGAGATCGGCGAGCAGGACAAGGTCTGGTCGCTGATCTGATGTAAGCCCCCATGCCGAGCACGGTTTCATTCGATCTGGACGGCACGCTCAGCACGCCCTCCTTTGCCGAAGCGGTGTGGGACGAGGCCCTGCCGGGCGCCCTGGCCCGCAGGCGCGACATGCCCTTGGACGAGGCCAGGAGGTACTGCCGGGAAGCCTATGCCGCCGAGGGCGACGGATCGATCCGCTGGTACCAGCTGCCGTACTGGCTCATGACCCTGGGGCTTGAGGACCTGGACCCCGGGGACCTTGTCCGCACCGGCGCCGCGAACCTGCGTCTGTTCGATGACGCGCTCCCGACGCTGGCACGCCTCGCGCATGCCGGCATGCGTCTGGTGATCTTCTCCAACGCCGCCCGGATCTTTCTGGACGCCGAGGTGGCCCTCTCCGGGCTGGATCGCTACGTGGATACGTGCATCTCCGTGACCGACGACTGGGGCATGGTGAAGGCCGACCCGCGCTCCTTCGAAAGGCTCCTGGACAGGCACGGCCCCGTGATCCATGTCGGCGACCATCTCCGCTACGATTATCATGTCCCGCGCGCCGTGGGCATCGAGGCCTACCATATCTGGCGCGGCAGCGGCGAGCGCACGGCGCAGTCGATCACGAGCCTGGCGCCGATCGCTCGGATCGCGTCGCGCTGACAAGGCGCTTCGCCGCGGGCCGGCCCGCGCCGGAACGGCCGCCGGGATACGCACCGTTCGCCGATCGGAAACAAGGCAAGTTTTGCATCCTGGCGAGAAAAAATTGCCATGCCCGCCGCCCTGATCTCCTGATGCTATCCAGGAACAGCCTTGTTCCGCTTCGATGGCACGGCCGTTGCTCCTTGATGCGGCAGTCTGTACCGGAGGTGGATATGGCAGTGCCCATAGTACCGATGTTGAGTGTGGCTTCAGGCATCCTGGGGGTGCTGAATAAGGTATTGGACAAATCGGCCCCACAGGGTTTTGAGACCCTGCTCGCCAAGCTGACGGACTCATCGCAGGGCGCGGGCACCGCATTGCTGGCCGGGCTGACGGGCAAGCTGAAAGGTCCGGAGGTCGAGGGCGCAGACCTGCTGGCATCCTCGCAGGCGGGCGCGATGGTCCTGCAGCTCATGGCCGCGCTCAAGGATGCCGGCCTGGGAGCGGCTGATATCCAGGCCCTGCTGACCGGCACCGGCGCGGGACTGTCCGATGAGGCGCTCAAGAAGATTATGGTGTCGGCGGGCATAACGGAGGGCCAGATCGAGGCCATCATGGCAGACAAAGGCCTATTGGCCGAGCTGAAGAATGAGCTCGTGAAGGGTTTCCAGGCCGCTGTCGGGACGGATGCGCCCGGTGCCGGCACTCAGATGGATCAGACCGGCAAAAGGACTGAGACCCCGGCGGCCGCCGAGAAGGCGGCGCTCAAGGACCCGACCGACTCGCCCGATCCGCACGTGGCGCCGGCCCTCGACGTGCCACAGAGGCTGGCCGCGGCCGTTCAGGACCTGGTACAGTCCGCCACCCGTGATGACGACACCCTGAACACTGTCCTGAAGGACATCGCTTCACCGATCGCGGCCACCCCGGCCGCGGAACTCAAGACCGCCTTGGCCGGCATGATTCAGCAGGCCCTCAAACGCGCCGAGGTCAAGGCCCAGGCCGGGATAGGGGCGAACGCCGCCGTGGATGAAGCGCAGGCCGAGGCCATCCGGACGGATGCCAAGCTGTCGAGCGCCCTGGCCACGCTTCAGGACACCATCGGGATCAAGAAAGATGTCCTGGAAAAGCTGTTCCTGTCCGCCGACCCGGTCCAACGCCAGGCCGCGGTGGAGGAAGCCACCGGACAGATCGCGGCCTATCTCAAGGCCCAGGGCGATAAGCCGGTTTCTCCGGAGGTCAAGCATGCGCTGGCGCTGGTGCGCTCAGCCACGACCAAGGAGGAGTGGTCGTCCATTGAGGGCGGCATCAAGCTCTGGCGGCCTGATCTCCAGGTGCCTGAGGCCAAGCTGGCTTTCGACAAGGGCGCCTTCAATGCCCT
>JAKQBR010000294.1 GCA_029574005.1 Deltaproteobacteria bacterium
CCTACATTCCCAAGGCCGATGTCTTAGGCGCGCGCATCTATGCCAACTGCCGCGCAAAGAGGATCCTGACCGAGAACGGCAGGGTAAAGGGCGTGGAAGCGGTCTTCATCGATCCGGCCACGGGAAGACGCCGCTGGCGCATGCACATCCGGGCAAAGGTGGTCTGCGCGGCCATGGGGGCGCTCATCACCCCGGCCTTGCTCCTGAAGAACCGGCTGGCCAACACCTCCGGCACGCTCGGCAAGGGCCTGAGCATCCATCCCTGCGGCCGGGTGGTGGCCGAGATGGACGAGCTGGTCGACGGCCACCACGGCGTCTCGCAGGGCGGCCTTATCGACGCCTTCAAGGAAGTGGGCATCATGCTCGAAGGCATCTTCATCCCGCCCTCCATCATGGCCATGGCCCTGCCCGGCGTGGGAGAGGAGCACAAGTATCTGGCCAAGCACTACCGCAATCTGGCCGCCTTCGGCGTCATGGTGTGCGATACCGGCCGCGGCAGGGTTATCCCCGGCCTGTTCGGCTATCCGTATCTGGCCTTTTATTCGCTCAACCAGGCAGACGCCGAAAAGCTTCACAAAGGCATCGGCTACACGGCCGAGATCTTCTTTGCCGCCGGCGCCAAGCGGGTCTTCACCGGCTGCTACACCATGCCGACGCTTACGGGCAAGGAAGACCTCAAGGCCTTCAGGCGCCTGCCGGTCAAACCCTGGCATTTCGAGGTCATGGCCTTCCATCCCCTGGGCACCTGCCGCATGGGTAATGACCCGCGCACCTCGGTGGTTGATCTCAACCTCGAGGCCCATGACGTCAAGGGCCTGTTCATCCCGGACGGTAGCCCTTTCCCCACCTCGCTGGGCGTGAACCCTCAGCTCACCATCATGTCCTTTGCCGCGCGTGCGGCTGATTACATCGCCACGAATATCCACCGTTACGAGGAGGGTGTATGAAAAAAATCGTGCCACTGTGCCTGTGTGTCGTCCTGTTTTCAAGCGTGGCCTTCGGCCAGGAGAGGCTGAACCTCAAGCTCGACAGGAAGACCCTGGAGGCAGGCAAGCTGCAGACCTTCACCTACGAATACAAGGTGGAAGGCCAAGGCAAGAAGAAACGCGGCGTAGGGGTCATCCTGATCGACGCCCCGCCGGAGAGAGTCTGGGAATATCTGCTCAAATGGGACAGCATGGGCGAATTCGTGCCCGGACTGGACTACTACAAGACCATCCAGTCCCTGAGGCCTATCGCCAAGGGCGCCGTTGGCGAATCCCTGATCGAGGGCAAGCTCAAGTTCCCCATGCTGACCATAAAGTACACGCTGGACGTACGGTTTGACGAACCGAACCTGCGCCAGGACTGGCGCCTCATCACGCCGGAGGAGGTCGACGAGTTCGCCAGGAAGGGGATCAAGACCACCCGCGCCACGGGCGGGATCAAGAACATCGAAGGCTTCGAATACCTCGAGCCGTATGCGGGAGGCAGCAAGACGATCTACTACTACGCCCCGATTGTCGAAACCGCGGTGCCGATCCCGGCCTTCGTCGAACGTCTCCTGGCCAACAGCACCTTGCCCGGGTATGTCGAGAGCGTCAAGAAACGGGTGGAGACCAACGGGGCCTACCGAAAATAGATCATGCCGGCAGGGGCGATGCATGCATCGCCCCTGCCGGACCGCCAAAATCGGATCAGGCGCGCGCGCTCAAACGGCCGAGCATCAGGAACAGTTCGGCAAAGGCGGCCTTGAGATTGAGGTTCTGCTTGATACCGCGCCGGACGGCGTGCAGCGTATCCAGGAGACGTTCCACCTGCAGGAAGGAGATCTCCTTGAGCGCCATGGTCCGCAGTTCGGCGTGGATGATATCCTCGCCGCCCAGGGCCAGCACCATGATGTCCCTGATGAACGACTCGGCCACACTGACCCACAGGTTCGCCTCGTCATCGGGCGGTACGCCCTTGGATACCGGTTCCAGGGGATCGCCGCCCTCAAGGATCGAAAGGATGGCGCCGCGCATGGCGAGTATGCGCGCACTGTCTTCCGGTCCCAGCCCCCCGACCGTGCCGGAGGTGAGGCGCAAGATGGCGGGGTCCAGCGACAGAGACGTCTGCGTGGGGGCAATGGGGCGGAAAAGGATCTCCTGGCAGCGCGAGCGGATGGTCGGAAGGAGCAGGCGGGGTTTATGGCTGATCAGGATGAAGAGCGTGCTCGGTGTGGGTTCCTCCAGGGTCTTGAGCAAGGCGTTCGCCCCGGCCTCGCCCAGCTGCTCGGCGGGTTCCACCAGGACGATGCGATGATGCGCCTCGAACGGTTTGAGGCTCAAGGTTTCCAGCACCCCGCGCACCTCTTCAACCTTGATCAGACCGCCGAGGGAGCCCAACCGTAGCAGGTCGGGGTGCGTTGAGCCCTGCGCCTTCACGCACGACCGGCACTCCCCGCATGCATCGCCGGGCGAGTTCAGGCAGTTGACGGCCTTGAAAAACTCGACGGCCACCGTGGTCTTGCCCACGCCCTTGAGCCCCGAGAACAGCAGGGCGTGCGGGATCCGGCCGGAGTGGAGCATGGATCTGAGGGATTCGATCTCGCGCGTATGGCCCAGGATGTCCTTCCACATGATGCCATGCGGTATAGCATGCCCCGCCACGCCCGGCAAGGAGTCAAGAACCGGGGTGTGGAATCCAGAAATCGGCCCTTTGAACAGATGATTACGAACTTGTCTGCTGGATCGCTTCCGATCCGTCTGCCGTGCCCTGACTTCTGATTCCCGACCACCGCCGTTACCGCCCATTCTTTTCACAGCTTGACGAAGCCCTATATTTTCGGATAGCCTACGCCAATACCATCGATAGGCTAGGATTTTCGAAGGGGAGGATTCATGAGGCGATACACGACGGAGAACCTGAGAGACATCATCCTGATCTCGCATGCCGGAGCGGGCAAGACCTCGCTGGGCGAGGCCATGCTGTTCAATGCCAAGGCCACCAGCCGGCTCGGCAAAGTATTGGAAGGCACTTCGGTACTCGATTTCGAACCCGAAGAGCAGAAGCGCCAGTCGAGCGTTTTCTCGGCCATGCATAACTTTAAGTGGAAGAACAAGGGCGTGCTGCTGCTGGATACCCCCGGAGACGCGAACTTCTCGTCCGAGGCCATCTTAGGGCTCAAATCTTCCGACAACGCCATCTTCGTGATCGATGCCATCGATTCCATCAAGCCCCATACCGAGAACCTATGGAACATGGCCAAGGAAGACGGCCTGACACGCACGTGTTTCGTCAACAAGATGGACCGCGAACGCGCGGATTTCGATCAGGTGCTCGCCGACATCGCCGAGATCTTCGAAACCAAGGCCCTGCCCTTGACGATACCCATCGGCAAGGAAGACGCCTTCCAGGGCGTCGTGGACGTGCTCAGAAAAAAGGCCTATCTCTTTGAGAAGAATGGCTCCGGAAGCTTTAAAGAGGCCGACGTGCCGGGCGATATGGCGGACCTGCTGGAGGAGACCTACGCCAAGGTGATCGAAGACCTGGCCGAAGTCGACGACGCCTTGATGGAAAAATACCTTGAAGGCGGGGAACTCTCAAGCGCCGAGCTCGCCTCAGCACTGACCGCTGGCGTGCTGAAGGGGAACTTCCTGCCGGTCTTCGCCGGCTCGGCCCTGCTCAATATGGGCGTGCAGCCGCTCATGGACTTTATCGTCACCTCCCTGCCCAGCCCCAAGGACCGCGCCATGCCCGAGCTGAAGAACGCCGAGGGCAAAACCAGGCCGATCAAGCCCGAGGAGAGCGAACCCTTCGTGGGCTATGTCTTCAAGACCATGAGCGACCCCTATACCGGCAAGCTCAGCATGATCCGGTGCCTTTCGGGCACCTTGAACCCGGACTCGTCCGTGTACAACGCCTCGCGCTCGGTCAAGGAGCGCGTCGGATCGATCATCACCCTGGAAGGCAAGACCACCAAACCGCTGGATCAGGTCGGCCCCGGCGATATCTTTGCCGTGGCAAAGCTCAAGGAAACCAAGACCGGCGACACGCTCCTGAGCGATACCTTGGACATGACCTTGCCGAGCCCGAAATTCCCCGAGGCCAGCATGAACATGGCCATATCGCCTAAGGCCAAGGGCGACGAGGACAAGATCATGCCGGCCCTGCAGAAGCTCATGGAAGAAGACCCGGTGCTCAAGGTCTACCGCGACGAGCAGACCGGAGAGTTCATCATCTCGGGCCTGGGCCAGCTGCACATCGAGCTGACGGTCGACCGGCTCAAGCGGCGTTACAATGTGGAAGTGGAGCTGAAACCGCCCAAGGTCCCGTACAAAGAGACCATCACGGCCACCGCCAAGGTGCAGGGCAAGTACAAGAAACAGACCGGCGGCCACGGCCAGTACGGCGATGTGCAGATCGAGGTATCGCCCAAGGAACGCGGCGAGGGCTTTGAGTTTGAAAACGCCATCGTGGGCGGCGTGATCCCGCGCCAGTACATACCGGCCGTTGAAAAAGGCATCATGGAGGCCATGAAGGAAGGGCCCCTGACCGGCAATCCGGTGGTGGACTTCAAGGTTTCCCTGTTCTACGGCTCCTACCATGAGGTCGACTCCTCGGAAATGGCCTTCAAGATCGCCGGGAGCATGGCCTTCAAGAAGGCCATGGAGGAGTGCCGCCCTATTCTCCTGGAGCCCATCATGAACATCACCATCATGGTCCCCGAGGAATGCATGGGCGATGTCATGGGAGACCTCAACAGCCGGCGCGGCAAGATCGAGGGCATGACCGCCAAGGGCAAGTACCAGGAGCTCAAGGCCACCATCCCCCAGGCCGAGGTCCTCATGTACGCACCTGATCTGACCTCCATGACCTCGGGCCGCGGCACGTTCTCTCTGTCTTTCTCGCACTATGAGCAGGTGCCCTACAACATCCAGGAAAAACTGGTGGCCGAGGCCAAGGCGGCCAGGGAAGGGAAGTAGCTGCGCGGGACCCGGATGCGGCAGTAAGCATGCTCCGCATGGCTGAAAAGGATGACGGTCATGGGTGAAGAAGACAAACCGGACCACGGCCCGCTGGTCAGGAGCCTGTTCCAGGAGATCCAGGATATGAGCGTCTCCGACAAGCTCGACTTTGCGCGCAAGTGTTCCAAGGAGGCCCGCACCATCCTCATCCGGGATTCCAACAAGCTCGTCCAGATGGCGGTCGTCACCTCGCCCAAGATCACCGACGGCGAGATCCTCATGATCGCCAACAACCGGCAGGTCGACGAGGAGGTCCTGCGTTTCATCGCCAACAACCGTGAGTGGATAAAGAACTATCAGGTGAAGGTGGCCCTGGTGAACAACTCCAAAACACCGCTGGCCCTGGCCATGAAGTTCGTCTCATCCCTACAGCAGCGTGACCTGACCGCATTGTCCAAGAGCAAGTCCGTGGCGCGCGCCCTGGTGATCGCCGCCCAGCGTCGTTTGAAGGAAGTCAAGGTATGATGACCGCCGGTGTGCTTACCTTGAGCGATAAGGGCTCACAGGGGCTGCGCGAGGATGTGAGCGGCGCCGTTATCAAGGAGATCCTCACCCGGCACGGCATCGCCACCGGGCAGTATGCCGTCATACCCGACGACGAGACCACCATTGCCGATACCTTGCGGCAATGGTGCGACAATTCCAGTCTTTCACTCATCGTCACCACCGGCGGCACCGGGCTGTCCCCCCGCGACGTCACCCCGGAAGCGACCCTGGCCGTGATCGAGAAGCGCGTACCCGGCATGGAAGAGGTTATGCGCGCCGAAAGCCTCAAAAAAACCCCTCACGCCATGATCTCACGGGCCGTGGTCGGGGTGCGCGGATCCACCCTGATCATCAACCTGCCCGGCAGTCCGCGCGCGGCCAGAGAATGCCTGATGGCCGTCTTGCCGGCTCTGGGGCACGCGCTGGAGAAGTTGGGAGGAGATACGCGTGACTGCGCGCAATAATTTTTTCTTTAAATTACTATTAATAAAATATCTCCTAATAACCGATTTAAAAAACAATGACTTCTCCGATGAAGCTAGAGGGGGCTAATGTATGAGGCTTGAACGTGATAAACGATACATCGTCGAGACCGACGACACGACCAAGGTGGTACGCTTCAATGACTTTCAGGGCGTTGAGCAATCCTGCCGGGTGAGAAACTATTCCAGGACAGGTTTGGCCTTCGCCATGGAGGATGGAAGCCTGGTCTTGAGAATCGGCGATGTCATCAACGACCTGCGGTTCTACTCCCTCAATAAAGAGGTCCATCGCGGCCCGGTGACGATCGTTCATATCCAGGATGAGGAGCAGGAAGGCAAGGTCATCTCCCAGATCGGTTGCAACTTCGTGGACGCATCCCTGGACATCAATGCCATCATCAAAGGCGACAAGATCTCCAAGCTCCAGAACGACTTCATGGATTTCATCCGTTCCATGGCCCTGGAGGACAACCTCGACCCCGAGTTCGTGAACCTCACCTCGCATCTGCATTACCTCTTCACCGGTTTCCAGGAGCGCCTGGCCCAGGATGAGCAGCAGATCGCGGAGGAAGACCCCGAGGTCCGCCATCTCCTGACCGAGACGCTCAGGGAGTTGGCCTTCGACGCCCTGTACGAGGAAGCCACGCGCTATTACGACCGCTTCTCGCGCATCACCAGCCGCTTCACCCATTCCAAGCAGCACTTCATCCATCGCGAATTCTTTCAGAAGCGGCTCATGAACTTCTATGTAAAATCCAAGCTCTTCAACCGGGCCTACACCAAACCGCTGGGCTATGCCGGCGATTTTGAAATGATGAACATCATCTACCGCAACGAGTTCGAGGGCGAGGACGTCTTTTCCCAGGTGATGAACAAGCTCGAGTGCGAAGGCGCGGCCGCCAAGGCGGTGCGCAACCGCCGCACCTACCTCTATGAGAAGCTCACCGAGGCGGTCAGCGGACTCAAGAAGGGCTCCACCATCAAGATCTTCAGCGTGGCCTGCGGACCGGCCCTGGAGTTCTTCGATATCCTCTTGAGCCTGCAGGGCAAGACCCTGCCCTTCCAGGTGGACTTCATCGGCATGGACCAGGACAAGCTGGCCTTGGAGGATGCGCGCTCGCGCGTCGAGCCCATGGTCAAGGGCCGCAAGGACATCAAGGTCAACTTCGTGGAAGACAACATCAAGCGGCTCATCGTGGGCAAGGAGACCGAAAAGGAGCTCTATTCCGACGCCGACTTCATCTACACCGCCGGTCTGTTCGACTACCTCTCTGACCGCGCCGCCAACCGTCTCATCCACAAACTCTTCGGCTTCTTGAAACCCGAGGCCCTCTTAATCGTCGGAAACTTCGGGCTCTATAACCCGCAGCGCTTCATCATGGAGTACGGCGGCGAATGGTTCCTCATCCACCGTTCGGAGGACGAGCTCAAATCCCTGGCCGAAGGACTGCCCGAGGACACCACCATCGTGGTGGAGAAAGAGCCCGAAGGCGTGAACCTGTTCCTCAATATCAGGAAGGCGGCCTATTCGCGCGATTGATCGAAGGTGCCCGCTTCCTCGGCGGGCACGCTGAACATCTCCTCGAACTGCGCGATATCGGGCAGTTCGGAGAGCGAACGCAGACCGAATACCTCCAGAAAACGTCCCGTCGTATGGTATTGCATGGGCTTGCCGGGCTTGATGTCGATGAGCTCGCTCTTGAGCAGACTCTTCAAGGCCGATGAAGAGTCCACGCCCCGGATGGTTTCGATGGCCTGCCGGGTGCAGGGGCCCTTGTAGGCGATCACCGCCAGCACCTCCAAGGCGGCCTGCGACAGGCGCGCCGGCGAGGCCAGGGTCCTGATATGCGGGGTGTATTCGGGTCTGGTGACGAAGAGATAGCCTTCCGCGGCCGGTATGATGCGGAAGCTCCGGCCTGTTTGTTCGTAGATGCGGTTAAGCTCGGCCACCAGCGCTTCGATGTCATCCGCCGCGAGGTCGGGCAGCACCTGGCGGATGTCCTTCAGGCTGCGCGCGCCGTCAGAGACGAAGATGAGGGCCTCGATGATCTCGCGCTTCTCCATGGGGAAGTAAGACCTCCTACGCCTCTCTCCTGATCAGGATGATGCGCCCGAAGAGTCCGTGTTGGACCAGCCGGGCGACCGAGGACTTGGAGAGCTCGAGCGCGGCCATGAAGAGCGCGATGAGCTCGGTCTTTTCGCCGGTCCTGACGCAATCCGTAAGCTCGATTTTAGGGCGCGATTTCAACACGGCATGGATACGGCCCATCATCTCGCGGATGCTGAAACGGCGTGCCGCATCGAGTTTGATAATGTAGTGCTTGGTCCGTTCGCGGATCGCCTCAATGGCCTTCAAGAGCGCGCCCAGACCCATATGCGGCATGGTCCGCTCCGGTTCGGTGCTCCCGCGCGGGTAGCGGTCGCGGAAGAGCATGGGCCGCTCGGACAGCTCATGCGCGGCCTGCTTGATCGCCAGGTAGGCCTTGAGCATCTCCTTGAGCTCGTGCTCGGGGTTCATCCCCTCCTCGCCGGGCCGGGTAAGCGAAGGCAGCAGCAGGCAGGATTTGAGCCAGATCAGGTAGGAGGCCATGTCCAGAAATTCGCCCGCCAGTTCGATGTCGAACGCGCGCATCCTGGCCACATACGCCAGGTACTGATCGATGATCGGGCAGATCTCCAGATCGGCCAGCGTATATTTATTCTTCTCGACCAGATAGAGCAGGAGGTCGAGCGGACCCTCGAAGCGCGGCAGGTGCAGGATGAAATCCATGCTTCTGTTTTCCGCGATTGCGCTTGCCATCATCCGACCCGCAGGGCATCCCGGACCTTCTCGATCGTGATGTTGGCCAGGGCGCGGGCGCGGGAGCCGCCCTCGTGCAGGATATTGTCCACCAGCGTCTTGTGGCCCTTGTAGAAGGCGATCTTGTCCCAGATCGGCGCGAACTCGGCCTCCAGGTTCTTGATCAGGAGCCGCTTGCAGTCCACGCAGCCCCAGGACGCATCGCGGCACCCGGCCCTGATCTCGGCGCGCTTGGCCTCGTCGGTGAAGTAGTCGTGAAAGGGGTAGAGGTTGCAGTCGTTCGGCTCGCCCGGGTCCTTCCTGCGCATGCGCTTGATGTCGGTCAGCATCTGCATGACCTTTTCCTTCAGGCCCGCCTGCGTCTCATGGATGAAGATGGCGTTATTGTAGGACTTGGACATCTTGCGTCCGTCCAGGCCCGGCACCCTGGGCGCCGTGGTCAGGATCTCCTTGGGTTCCTTCAGGAGTCCTTCGCCGTAGAGGAAGTTGAAGCGCCGCACGATCTCGCGCGTCAACTCCAGGTGCGGGAGCTGGTCCTCGCCGATGGGCACCTTGTCGGCGTGGTAGATCACGATGTCGGCCGCCTGCAGCACCGGATAGCCCAGGAAGCCGAAGGTGCCCAGGTCCTTCTCTTTGAGTTCCTCCCTGATCTCCTTGTAGGTGGGGTTGCGCTCCAGCCATGAAACCGGGGTGATCATGCTCAAGAGCAGAAAGAACTCGGCATGGGCCTTGATGTCCGACTGGCGGAAGATGATGGAGCGCTCCGGGTCGATGCCCACGCCCAGCCAGGTGTGCACGATATCCTCGGTGCTCTCGGCGATGATGGCAGGGTTCTTGTACTCGCTGGTCAGGGCATGCCAGTCGGCCTCGAAATACAGGCACCGGTAGTCCTCCTGCAGTTCCACCCAGTTCTTCAAGACCCCCAGGTAATGCCCCAGATGCAGGGCGCCGGTAGGTCGCATGCCGGATACGATGCGCTGCTTTTCCATAATGCACCTCAAATGCTTAGTAGCGTGTTGGCGATCCGATAGATAATCGGCATGAGCACCAAATCTACCGTCCGGGTGAAGATGAGCACCAGGAGGATGACAAATCCGTACGGTTCGATCTGAGACCAGGACCGCGCCATATTCTCGGGTAGGATGCCGACCATCACCCTGCCGCCGTCCAAGGGTGGGATGGGGATCAGGTTGAATATGGCCAGGCCTACATTGATCATGATCGTTATCTCGAGCATGATCTTGAAGGGATAGAGGAATCCCGTGGCCAACAACGGCGCCAGAAGCTTCAAGATAACGGCAAAGATCACGGCCAGGGCCATATTGGAGGCCGGTCCGGCCAGGGCCACCCACAGCATGTCCTGGCGCGGGTTCTTGAAATAGCGCGCATCGACCGGCACGGGTTTGGCCCAGCCGATCATGCGCGTGATGAAGAGCACCGCCAACCCGATGACATCGATATGCTTGATGGGATTGAGCGTCAACCTCCCGGCCAGTTTGGCCGTGGGGTCGCCGAAGCGGTAGGCCGCCAGCCCATGACTGACCTCGTGCACCGAGAGCGAAAACAGGATCGGTACAATCATGAGGATGATCTGCGTTATAGAGTCCTGCATGTCGTAAGGCTTATACCTTAAGGCTGGCGAGGGTGTCAAAAGGTTATCAGGCTCAGCCGGAGAAGGCTCAATGCATCTCGCCCAGCAGGCGTTCAAGGGCGGTACGTTCAAAGACATAGATCTTGCGGCAGAACTCGCATTTCACGTCGATGACCTGATCCTGCTGAATGATGGAGAGCACCTCTTTCTGGCCCAGCGTGACCAGGGCCTGCTCGATACGGAAACGGCTGCACGAGCAGCGGTAGACGAGCGGCTGGGTCTCCAGGGGCGTATACTCGATGCCGTTCATGATCCCGGCCAGCAGTTGTTCCGGGCTCCGGCCCTGGCGCAGCTGGTCGGTGATGGAAGGCATGTGCTCGATATGATCGATCAGGGCCTCGATCGTGCCCTCATCCGAAGGCGGCATGGCCTGGATGAGAAACCCACCCGCGGCCGTGACCCGGGAACCCTGATCCACATATACGCCCAAGCCCACGGCCGAGGGGATCTGCTCCGATTCCGTGAGGTAGTAGGCGATGTCGGAGGCGATCTCGCCCGTATAGAGCTTGACCACGCTGTGGTAGAGGTCCTTGACGCGCAGGTCCTTGGTCACGGTCAGGTAGCCGTTCCTTCCCAGGGCGCCGCTGACGTCGAGCTTGCCGCGCTTGGGAGGCAGGTCCACCTCGGGCACCTTGACATAGCCGCGCACCACGCCGCCCTTTTCGGCCTCCACCACGATCTTCTGCAAGGGACCATCCCCTGCGAATTTCAGCGCCACGCGCTGTTCGGGGTCCAGGAGCGCGCTCAAGAGCAGGCCCCCGGTGAGCGCCCGGCCGAGGGCGGCCGAGGCGGTCGGATAGGTGCCGTGAGCCTGGCAGGCCTCATCGACCAGCTTGGTCGTCACGCACGCCAGGGCCCGCACCTTGCCGTCCGAGGTCATGGCCCGCACCAGATAATCGTCCATGGCCACCCTCTAGCACGGAACCGTCGGGAATGAAAGCCTCCCGCGGGCGCATCAACGCCCGAGACTTGACTTCAAGGTGCTATGGGATTAAAACTTGGGCATGTTTCATCCATCCTCATCCTGGATCATCAGGGGTCAGCTCGATCAGGAGGCCCTTCCGGACTTGCAATTCACCCCGGTCTTCAGATCGCTGATGCGCCTCAGGGGCATGCAGAGTTCGGATGAGGTCCTACGCTTCATCTCTCCGCATCTCAAAGATTTGAAAGATCCCAGCCGGATGCTCGGCATGGAACGGGCCTGCACTCGGATAGCGCACGCCATCACCCAGGCCGAGCCTATCGGCGTGTTTACCGACTATGACGTGGACGGAGTCTGCAGCGCGGCCCTGCTGCATCGTTTCCTGGTCAAGCTGGGCTGCCCGCCCCCCATCGTGTTCATCCCGGACAGGACCACGGACGGCTACGGTCTCAATGCGCGCGGCATCGACGAGCTCAACGACCAGGGGGTACGGCTGCTCATCACCGCGGATTGCGGGATCACCTCGGTCCAGGAGGTCGAGTACGCCAAGACGCTCGGCATGGACGTGATCGTCACCGACCACCATGAACCCGAGGGCGCCCTGCCGGAAGCCTACTGCGTCATCAACCCCAAACAGCCCGGCTGCCCTTTCTCCGGCGAAGACCTGTGCGGGGCCGGGGTCGTCTTTCACCTGATCGTGGCCTTGCGGGCTGAGCTGCGCAAGCGCGGATACCGCGACCTGCCCAATCTGCGCGAGGACCTGGATCTGGTCGCCATGGCCACCGTGGCCGATGTCGTAGCGCTCGCGGGCGTCAACCGCATCATGGTGCGCGAAGGGCTGACGGTGATCAACTCCACCGGTCGGGTGGGTATCTCCGCCCTGGCCAAGGTCTCGGGCATCACGCGCTCCGTCTTCGCCCATGACCTGAGCTATATCCTCGGGCCCAGAATCAATGCCGCGGGCAGGGTTTCGAACGCCCGCAAGGCCCTCGACCTCCTGACCACCGAGGATGCGGACCAAGCCAACCGGATCGCCACGGAGCTGCATCTGCTCAACCGTCAGCGGCAGGCCGAGGAGCTCAAGGTGGTCAAGGAGGCCTTAGCCATAATCGACGGGGACCACCTGCCGCCGGTAATCGCCGTGGCCGGCACCAACTGGCACCTGGGGGTCATCGGCATCGTCGCCTCAAGGCTTTCCGAACGCTTCTCACGTCCGGCCGTGGTCATATCCATTGTGGACGGGATCGGCAAGGGTTCGGGACGGTCCGTGGAAGGCATCGACCTCCATACCGCCATGCATGCCTGCGCCCATTACCTGCGCGGGTACGGCGGCCATAAGATGGCGGTCGGCTTCTCGCTGGACGTGGACAAGATCAGACCCTTCACCGGGGCGCTTGAGGCGGTGGTGGCCCGCTTGCGGCCGATGGAAAGCCAGGTGTCGGTGGATCTCAAGATCTCGCCTCATGACCTTACCCCCGAGCTTATCAATGAGCTGGACATGCTCTCGCCCTTCGGCGACGGCAACCCGGAGCCGGTCTTCATGATGCCCGCCATGGAGGTGCTCAGCACCAAACGCTTTGACAACGCACAAACCAAGCTTGTCCTACGGCAGGCAGGCAGGGTGTTTCATACGCTCGGATTCACCTTGAAAGGATCAGCGACGCATATCCCCCGCTATGTGGATATCGCCTTTACGCCGGTGACCCGCCGGCTCAACGGCCATACGTATCTTTACCTAGCGCTGAAGGCGTTATCCCCAGCTTAGCGTAGCTTTCGGCCAGCTGACGCTGGTCCTCGAACTGCGCCTTGATCGTCGGGGTGTTGAACAGATGAAGCACCCGGGGTTTGCCCACCAGCAGCAAGGCGGCGATGCACGCTATCAGCGAGACATAGATCGCGGCGACCTTGAGGTAGCGGATAAAGGTCACCTTGGCGAGGCTGACGGCCCTCTGGTCCTTGGCTCCGCGCGGGAAGACCTCGACCAGTCCGGCATCGATCAGCTTCACGAAGGCATGCAGGGCATCGTAGGGGGTCTCCAGCGATTCCCTGACAATCGTCTCCACGCTCTTATCGCCGTCAATAAGGTCGAAGATGTGCGTATCCACGCCCGAAAGGTCGTAGGTCTTGACATGCTCTTCCGTAAGCGGGGTTATGGTGACGGGGAGGTATTCCACGGGCGGGATCTTGGGTTTGATGAGCGGCCACTCGTCAATGGATCTGAGCGTATCCAGGATCACGGCCTCGGTCGGCAGATTGCAGGTCAGGAGCCCTTCGGTGTTCTGGTCCCAGTCTTCAAAGCGGTAGATGCCCTCGCCCCATTGGAAGACATCCAGGAGCGTGGTGCGGATCACGACCTGGGTGGCCTTATCCAGGAAGGTCTGCTGGAGTTTGCCCTTGGAGATGAGGATCTCGTGCCAGCGGGCCTGGTTCTTCTTTTCGCTCTCGAGCGCGGCCTTGAGCTCCTTTTCATTGATGAACCCGCCCTTCAGAAGGATATCCGCGCGCGGGTCCATCTCCCATTTGTCCGAGGTCAGGCCCTGGATCATCCCGTCCATGAAGGCGATCACCACCTTGGCGTTCTGTGAGGTGAGCACCAGACTGCCGGTCTTCATCTGCTGCGAGATGAGCTGGAAGATCTC
>JAKQBR010000300.1 GCA_029574005.1 Deltaproteobacteria bacterium
TCACCAATATGGAGGAATCCAACTGGGATGCGGTGGTGGGCGTCCATCTCAAAGGCGCCTACTGCGTGACCAAACCGGCCTTTATCAACATGAAGGCAAACGGCTACGGCCGCATCGTCATGACCACCTCCGGGGCGGGGCTCTTCGGCAACTTCGGTCAGGCCAACTACGCCGCGGCCAAGATGGGCATCGTGGGGTTGACGAACGTGCTGAAAATCGAAGGGGCCAAATACAACATCAAGACCAACATCCTGGCGCCGATTGCCGCCTCGCGCCTCACCGAGGACGTCATGCCGCCCGAATTCTTCGCGAAAATGAAGCCCGACTACGTCACCGCCCTGGTGCTCTACCTCTGCTCCGAACAGTGTCAGGACTCTGGGCTTATCCTCAATGCCGCGCTGGGGTACTACAGCCGTACGGCCATCGTTACCGGTCCGGGTGCCATCCTGTCCAAGAACCACGAGGTGCCCAGCCCTGAGTGTATCATGGAGAAATGGGGCGATATCACCAAGCTGGAGAATGCCCGGCCGTTCAATCAGCTCAACGATATCTTCGGGGAGTTCGCCCCGCTACTGCAGTAGCGGTGGGGATACGATGTCCTGGGCTGTCCAGGGCTGGCCTTTATGTAATTCTATCCGTGGCCCTGCCTCATGGCGGGGCCACGGGAAACTGTTCTCAATGAGAGAAGGGGGTGCATTATGGAAAAAAGGTATCGTGCTTGGCCGCCGCAGTGGCCAAAGACGCTGAACTATCCGAATGTCCCGGTCTATGAAATCCTGGACCAGACCGCGGCGCGTGTTCCCAATCGCATTGCCCTGATCTTCCGGGGCATGGAACTGACCTATAAAGAGTTCAAGGAGCTGTCAGAGCGTTTCGCCACTGCCCTATCCCAACTCGGAGTCAGGAAGGGCGATCGGGTGGCTGTGCATCTGCCCAACTGTCCGCAATTCGCTATCGCCTACTACGGCATACTCCGGATCGGCGCCATTTATACCCCCATGAGTCCGCTGCTCCAGCCCGGGGAGTTCACGCATCAGATTGAAGACTCGGGCGCCGAGACCCTCATTTCACTGGACCTCATCTTCCCCGGCATCAAGGACGCAATCCCGACCAAGCAGGTGAAGAACATTATCACCACCAGCCTGGCGGACTGCATCGGCGCCTTGTCATCGCCCTTCCTCCTGTTCGGCAAGACCGCCATACCGGATACCCTGGACATGGTCGAGCTCATCAAACAGCACGCCCCGAATGTGCCCAAGGTTGAGATCAACCCCGCGAAAGACCTGGCGCATCTCGCCTATACGGGCGGCACGACCGGCGTCTCCAAGGGCGTCATCGTCACCCACCGCAATGTCGTTGCCAATGTCTTTCAATTCGACTCATGGTTAAGCGGGTGTGATATCCGCTATGTCGACGGCAAAATATCGTTCGTTTATCCTGACGGGGTCGATCCGCATAAGGACCGCGTCGTGGCCGCTGATACCGAGACCGTCCTGGTGGTGGTGCCCTGGTTCCATGCGTTGGGCACCATCGGCATGCTCAATTGCATGATCCTGGCCGGCCTGACTTTGGTGGTGTTCCCAAGCTTCGATGCGGACGAATACCTGAACGCCATCGTCAAGTACCGGGCCACGTGCATAGCCGGCGCCCCGCAGCTCTACATCCCGCTGGTAAACCATCCCAATTTCAATGCCTTCGACCTCTCCGGCGTCAAGTTCGCCGGCTCGGGCGCGGCGCCGTTATCCAAGACCATTCTGGAGAGTATGCTCTCGGCCTTCTCGGGCGTGGTGAGCGAGTCCTTCGGCATGACCGAATGCACCATGTGCGCCACCAGCAATCCTCCGACCCGCGACGGCTTAAGGCATGGCTCGGTCGGCATTCCCATCGCCGACACCGAAATCAAGATTATCGATGTGGTCAGCGGCAAGGAAGTCGCGCCAGGCGAAGAAGGCGAGATCTGCATCCGAGGGCCCCAGGTCATGCAGGGCTACTGGAACCAGCCGGAAGAGACCGCGCATGTGCTCAAGGACGGTTGGCTGCACAGCGGCGACATCGGCAGGATGGATGCGGACGGTTACATCTATATCACGGACCGTCTCAAGGACATGATCATCTACAAGGGCTACAACGTGTACCCGCGCGAGATCGAGGAGGTGATCTTCAAACACCCGGCCGTACAGCAGTGCGCCGTGGTGGGCAAGCCCGACCCCCAGGGCGGCGAGTCGCCGGTGGCATTTGTGCAGCTCAAGCCGGGCATGCAGGCCACCAATGATGATATCCTGAACCACACCAACGCTCAGATCGCCCACTACAAGAAGGTGCGGGACGTGATCTTCCTGGATCAGATACCGACCAATGTGGCCGGCAAGGTGCTCAAGCGGATACTCAAGAAGACCTTCACCCAGCAGGCAGGTGCGTGATGGAAGCGGATGTCAACACGTTTAGGACGGCCCTGACCGACATGATCCCCTGGGTCAAGGAGAGCGGACTCAAAGTGGAAGTCTTCGAGGAGCGCCATGTCCGCCTCAGTGTCCCCAAGGACAAGCACCTCAATCATGTGGGCATCATCTATGCGGGCACGCATTTCATGCTCATGGAGATCGCCGGCGCCGCCCTGTTTCTGGCAACCTATGGCGTGAAGCCCTTTGTGCCTGTCAACAAGGGCATGAGCATCCGCTATCTCAAGCCGGCGGCAACGGATATTTATTGCGATCTGACCATTACCGCCGAGGAGGCGCGCTCCAAGATGGAGCCGATCGAGGCGCGCGGCAAGGGTGAGTGGGTCCTCGATATGAGCGCCACGGATGAGAACGGCACCACGGTTTCCACCTCCACCTGCACCTATTACCTGCTGCCAATGCCAACGTAAGCTCAGGCACGCCAGGGGGGTGAGTCATCCCGATCAATACGACTGACTGCATACGGTATTTCAAAGGAGCCCGTTATGGAAATGAAGAAAGACCCTGAAGCTACCCTGCCCCGGGGCATCCCCCTGATCGGGGGGATCCTGGGGAGTACCACCTGCGGCCTGCTGTTATACGCCTGGAGTGTCTTCATCAAGCCCTTGAGCGCTGAATTCGGCTGGACCAGGGCCGAGATCGCCATGGCCTTCGGGATCTGCGCCCTGGTGTTCGGTCTGACGACCTTTGTGGCCGGCAAGCTCAGCGACCGGTACGGCCCCCGCATTGTGGTGCTGGTCGGGTCCATAATCCTGGGTGTGGGCTTTGTCCTGTCCGGGTTCATCCAGACCAAGGTGCAGCTCTACCTCACATATGGGCTCATCGCCGGTTTCGGCGGCGGGCTCGTGTATCTGCCGCCGATTGCCACGGCACCGAAGTGGTGGCCCGACCGCAAGGCCCTGGCCACGGGTTTCTCCGTGGTGGGATTAGGCCTGGGGTCCTTCATCATGGCACCCCTGGCAACGGCCATCATCACCAACCCGTCGCTGGGGTGGCGCTATGTCTTTATCTACGTGGGCATTGCCATGGGGATCATGGGGATCATCTCGGCCTTGTGTCTCAAAAACCCGCCGGAGGGCTGGAGGCCTCTGGGGTGGGAGCAGCCGTCATTACCGCTGAATAACGAGGCAACTGACCGGCGTACCCACACGCTGCGGGATCATACCTTTGATGAGACAATCCGGACCCCCCAGTTCTGGCTCTTGTACCTTGCCTACTTCTGTGGCTGTTTCGCCGGTCTCATGGTCATCGGCCATATCGCCGGACATGGACGCGATGCCGGCCTTGAACCCATGCAGGCCGCGTTCGCGGTCAGCACCCTGGCCATCTGCAATGCCGCCACCCGCATCCTGATCGGCGCCCTGGCCGATCGCATCGGGACCAAGATCTC
>JAKQBR010000327.1 GCA_029574005.1 Deltaproteobacteria bacterium
GGCAACCGCCTGCGCATCCATGCCCTGTTCAAACCCGAAATGGTCGAGGGGCTGGCATACGAATCCTATGTCGCCGGTACTTTCTCCCTCCCGCCCAGTGGCATCCGCAAGGCCTACCGCACCCAGCTGCGCTATAACCGCGCCTTTGCCAGCCAGGCGGCTTATACCCTGGCGCGCGTGCTGACGGCCTTGGGCGCGCCGCTTGACCCGAACGCGCGGGGTCTCTTCTATGGCGACTGCCGCGCCGACACCCTGGAGCTGTTCTCAGGCCCTATCGCGTATCGCGACCTTATCAGCGGCCGGGAATACGCCAGCGCCGTACCGGCGCTCCTGTGGTCGGCCCGCGACAAGGCCGTGGGCATGATCCGGGCCGTATGGTCCTACCTCACGGGCGCCATGGACATGGACGAGCTGCTGGGGGTCATCCCCGGCGAGAGTCTCGATACCGGCAGGGTGCATGCGCCGGTGGACGGCATCCGTCACCTGAAAGGCTAGACCCCTTAGTGGGGAAGGTTGGGGAGCTTGGGGATGACGATCGGTTGCGGGGCCTCGGATTCCTCCCAGAAACCACCGGCAGGCGCGTCCACGCGATCGCCGGCGGCGCGCGTTGCGGCCAGCCTGGCCTGGAAGCGTGCCTCAAAGCCTTGCACCTGGCGATAATGCTCGCGGGCATATTCGCGCAGCGTGATATCGCCGTTTTTGAGGTAAATCCGCCATTCCCGGCAGGCAAGCATCCGTGACGAGTATTGCAGGAGCTTGATCTCCCTCAGCGGCCAAAAGATCAGCTCCGGCATCGACTGGCCTTCCCACACCTGTTTCTGCCTGGCGGCGTCCGTCTCGACCTGATCGAGCATGAGGAAGGCGTCGTCGCGTGCGTCGTCGATGCGGCTTGAGCGCCTGCGGCTCGACTCAAGACCCACGAGATATTCCAGCACGTCATGCAGCCTGGCTTCAACGGCCAGGATTCGTCCGTCCTCCCGGTCCAGGACATCGAAGCGCCGAAGGCATTCCTCCATGGACTCCCGCCGCAGGCGTCGTTCTTCCGGTGTGAGCCCGCCGGTCTCGACCGCGATGAGATCCTTAAGATGGACCGTCTCACCTGAACATGCGATGAGCCGGTAGTCCTGAACCTGGTAACAGCCGGTGCTCAGGGTGCCGGATTTTGTGATGACGGTGTAGGCGGCCAGGGCCGTGGTGGGCCACGCCATGCCAAGGACGAAACCGGCCAGGGCCAGGACGCCTACTGCCTGAGCGTGACGCCGAGCCCCTTTTCCAAGGCGTGTAGTATCATGTCCTGCCATGTGTTGATCTGCTTGTCCTCAAGGGTCCTGTCCTCGGCCTGGTAGATCATGCGGATGGTGATGCCCTTCTTGCCTTTTTCGAGCTTTTCGCCGCTGTAACAGTCGATGGGCATGACCTGTTTCAGCTCCTTTATCCCCAGCTTGAGGACCGCCTGCTCGATGTCCCGATACCAGAGGCCTTCCTCCGCGATCAGGGAGAGGTCGCGCCAGGTCATGGGGAATCGCGCAATCGGTTTCAATCCTTTAAACTGCTTGTCGATCAGCGGCTGGACGGTCATCTCCATGACATAGACGTCATCGATGATGTCCAGGGCCTCAAGGATCCCGGGATGAAGCTGGCCCAGGCGCCCGATGTTCTGCCCGGCCAGGATGATGTCGGCCTGGAAGCCCGACTTGAGGAACTCATGGCGTGAGGGTTTCAGTTCCATCTCCGGCGCAAGGGCCTCGGCGATGCCCTTGATGTCGTAGAAGTCCACGGGCCGGCGCGTTTCCGACCAGTGGAGGTCGCGCTGTTGACCCGATATGGCTACGGCCAGACGCTCCTCTTCCATGGGCAGGGCGGCCCCCGCCTGCGGCAAGAAACAGCGGCCCAGCTCGAAAAGGGACAGATCGCGCGTCTGGAGGTTCTTGTTCTTGGCCACCGTGCCGGCCAGCCCCGGTATAAGGGAGGTGCGCATGAGCTTGAGCTCATCCGAGATGGGGTTTTTGAGCTCGAGGAAATCCGCGCCGAACCACCGCCGCCACACAGGCGCGATAAACGAGTAGGTCACGATCTCGGTAACGCCCATGGCGGCCAGGCGCAGACGGATATCCTTGAGGTCGACCGTATGCGAGGCCCTCACCTCGGGCCGGTGGACCGGCAGCTCGGGCTTGATCTTTTCCATGCCGTAGATGCGGATGAACTCTTCGATCAGGTCGATCTCGCGTTCGAGATCATGCCGCAAGGCCGGGGCGCAGACATTCCAGCCGTCTTGCGCCTCGGTGACCACGCAGCCCAGCCGGGTCAGGATATCGCCCACTTCACTGTCGGGTATATCGTTGAGCCCCAGGACCTTGATCATCATGCCGCGGCGCAGGTGGATCTCCTTCCTGGCGAGACGCCGGTGGTCGCGGTCTATGATGCCGCGACAGATACGGGCATCGGCCAGCTCGGCCATGAGCGTCGCCGCCCGATCGGCCGCGCGCGCCTGGATCTCCGGGTCGATGCCGCGTTCGAAACGATAGGCCGCCTCCGAGGGCAGTCCCAGCCGGCGCGCGGTGCGCTGGATGCCGACCGGAGTGAAGTAGGCGCTCTCCAGGGCGATCATGCGCGAGTCGTCCTTGACCTCGGAGTTGAGGCCGCCCATGATCCCGGCCAGGGCTACCGGCTTCTCGGCATCGCAGATCAGGAGGTCGCCGGAATTGAGCAGACGCTCGTTTCCGTCCAGGGTCGTAAAGCGCTCGCCATCGACGGCCATGCGGACCTTGATGGACGCTCCGGCGATCTGGCGATAATCAAAGGCATGCAGGGGCTGGCCCAGCTCCAACATGACATAATTGGTGATGTCCACCACGTTGCTGATGGCGCGCACGCCGGACTGGAACAACCGCCGGCGCATGAAAAAGGGGCTCTTGCGGATAGCAACGTCCGTGAGCATCCGCGCGCAGTAGCGCGGGCAGGCTTCCTGCGCCAAGATTTCGACCGCCAGGTAATTGCCGACCGGGTCGTCCGTCTCGGGGATATCCTGCCGGCTGTGGATCAGCTCTTTCTGGAAGATGGCGGCCAGCTCGCGCGCGATGCCGATGACCGAGAGGCAGTCGCCGCGGTTGGGGGTGATATTGATATCCAGGACATGGTCGGCCAGATTGAGGCGCTCCAGCAGGCATTCTCCTGGTTTGACCGCGCCTTCGATCTCCATGATGCCGGTATGGTCGTCGGTAAGCCCCAGCTCCTTTTCGGACAAGAGGATGCCGAACGACTCCACGCCGCGGATCGTGGCCTTCTTGACCAAGAAACCGCCGCCCAAATCGGCGCCTTCAGGGGCATAGGCGCTGACAAGCCCTACCCGCACATTGGGCGCGCCGCATACGACCTGAACGGGGCCGGCGCCGGCGTCCACCGTGCAGATCGAGAGCTTGTCGGCGTTGGGATGGGGGCCCACCTGAAGGATCTCGGCCGCCACCACGCATCCCGGAATGGTGCTGGGCGCAATGTCTTCGACCTCGATGCCGCTCATGGTCAGGGCCTTGGCGGCGGCAAACACGTCGACGTCGAGCGCGACGAATTCCTTGATCCAGGCGTAACTCAGCTTCATCGTCTACCTGCCGGAAAATTGCCGCAAAAAGCGCAGATCATTTTCGAAAAATTCGCGGATATCGTTGATGCCGTACTTCAGCATGGCCACGCGCTCCACGCCGACGCCGAAAGCGAACCCCGTAACGGTCTCGGGGTCGATGCCGACATACCGGTAGACGGCCGGGTCCACCATGCCGCAGCCCAGAATTTCCAGCCAGCCCGACTGCTTGCAGACGCGGCAGCCTTCTCCCTTGCAGAAGATGCAGCCCATGTCCACCTCGGCCGAGGGCTCGGTGAACTGGAAGAACGAAGGGCGGAACCGCAACGGCAGGTCAGGCCCGAACAGGGTATGGATAAACTCGTAGAGCACGCCTTTGAGGTGGGCGAAGGTGATGCCCTCTTCCACCCACAGGCCTTCCACCTGGTGAAACATGGGGCTGTGGCTGACATCGGCATCGCAGCGGTAGACCTTGCCCGGGGCGATGATGCGCACCGGCAGGCCCTTGGACTCCATGACCCTGATCTGCACGGGCGAGGTATGGGTGCGCAGCAGGATATCGTCCGTGAAATAGAAGGTGGCCTGCATGTCGCGCGCCGGGTGATGGGCCGGGATGTTCAAGGCCTCGAAGTTATGGTAGTCGTCTTCCACTTCAGGCCCCGATGCCACGGCGAACCCCAGCTGCGTGAAGATCTCTTCGATCTCGGTCAAGACCTGGTTGAGGATATGCACCGTGCCCTGCCGCGGCACCCGGCCCGGCAGGGTGATGTCGATGCCGCCTTCCCCGGTCTGTTCGATCTGCTTGCAGCGGGCGCTTATCTGCTCATCGATGAAGGTCTTCAGGGCATTGGAGAGCGCGCCGATGCGCGGACGGTCCTCGGCGCTCAAGCTCGACATCTGGCGCAGGATGGAGGTCAACACCCCCTTCCGGCCCAGATAGCGGACCTTCAACTCCTCAAGCTCTTGGGGAGATCCGGTCTGCGCGAGTTCGTGCTCGAACTCTGTCCGGATTTCTTCGAGCTGTTTTTCCATCTAGGCCTTGGATACGGTTTCCAGGATATAGGAAAAACCCTTGGGATCGGTGATGGCGATGTCGGAGAGTACCTTGCGATCGAGTTCCACACCAGCCTTATCCAGACTGGCGATGAACCGCGAATACGACTGCCCTCTCATCCTGGTCGCGGCGTTGATGCGGGCGATCCACAGCTGCCGGTATTCGCGCTTGACCTGGCGCCTGTCGCGGTAGGCATAGGCCATCCCCTTGTACAGGGCTTCCTTGGCCGAGCGCATGAGATTGCGCCTGCCGCCGACGAAGCCTTTGGTGGCCTTGTGCAGCTTGGCCTTCTTCCTGTTGCCGATTATGCCACGTTTTACTCGCATGGTTCTGTCCCCTTATAGATATGGAAGCATCCTTCTGATGCCTGCCATGTTGGCAGAATCCACCACGGCGGATTTGCCCAGTTGACGTTTGCGTTTGCGGTTCTTGGACGAAAGCAGATGCCTGGCGTAGGCCTTGTTGCGCTTGACCTTGCCGCTGCCGGTCGCCCTGAATCTCTTTGCCGCGCTCCTGTTGCTCTTGATCTTCATCGTATACTCCTTGCCACCTATTTCGGGGCCATCATCATGACCATGATGCGGCCGTCCAGCTTGGGTTCGTTCATGGCGACGCCCAGATCGGCCGTCTCTTCCCGCACGCGGGCCAGGATCTGAATCCCCTTGTCCTTGTGGATGATCTCCCGACCGCGGAAGAATATCACCACCTTCACCTTAAACTTCGACTCGAGAAACTCGCGGATATGCCTCAGCTTGAACTGGTAGTCATGCTCGTCGGTCTTGGGCCTAAACTTGATCTCCTTGAGCACGGTCGTGGCCTGTTTCTTCCGCGCCGCCTGCTGCCGCTTGGTCTGCTCATACTTGTACTTCCCGAAGTCCATGATGCGGCAGACCGGCGGGACCGTCTTGGGAGATACCTCGACCAGGTCCAGGCCATAGCCCCGCGCCCTCTCAACGGCCACCGGCACGGTCATGATCCCGAGCTGCTCGCCGTCAGGCGCTATCACCCTCACGCTTTCCGCCTGTATCCGCTCGTTTATCCGTATCGTATCCTTAAAATTGTCCTTGCTTATAACATCCTCCTCTTACATAGGATGAAGCGGATATGTAACCTAGACATCATGTGTTGTCAACATCTTAGTGCCGGGCTAGACCCTGGGGGTGTCGGCCAGTACCATGGAGATGAACTCGTCCGGTGTGGCCGGCTTCTGCTCGCCGGAGCGATCGCGCACCATAACGATGCCCTGCTCCTTTTCCTTGTCGCCCGCCACGAGCATGTACGGCACCATGGAAAGCCTGGCCTCCCTGATCTTGAAGCCGATCTTCTCGTTGCGCGTATCGGTCTCGACCCGGACGCCGGCCTCGATCAGCTTCCTGGCGATATCCTGGACATAGTCGCTCTGCGCGTCGGTGATGTTCATGATCACGGCCTGCACCGGGGAGAGCCACACCGGGAAGGCGCCGGCATAGTGCTCGATCAGGACGCCCAGGAACCGCTCCATGGAGCCGAAGATCACGCGATGCAGCATGGCCGGCCGATGTTTCTGGCCGTCGCTGCCGATATAGTGCATATCAAAGCGCGCCGGCAGGTTGAAGTCGCACTGGATCGTGGCGCACTGCCACATGCGGCCGATGGCGTCGCGGATCTTGATGTCGATCTTGGGGCCATAGAAGGCGCCGTCGCCCGCATTGATGTCATACCTCATGCCCTTGGAATCCAGCGCCTGGATCAAGGCCTTGGTGGCCATGTCCCAGTCCTCGTCCGTGCCGATGGAATTCACGGGCCGCGTGCTGAGCTCCATCTCGTATTTGAAGCCGAAGATTGCCATGACGTGCTCGACCATATCCATGATGGCCGTTATCTCGGTGATGAGCTGGTCCGGCCGGCAGAAGATATGGGCGTCGTCCTGCGTGAACTGCCGCACCCGCATGAGCCCGTGCAGCACCCCGGACTTCTCGTGCCGCGTCACCGTGCCCAGTTCGAAATACCGCAGCGGCAGGTCGCGGTAGCTGCGCACCTTGGTCTTGTAGATCTGGATGTGCGACAGGCAGTTCATGGGCTTGATGCCGTAGAGCTGTTCGTCAAGCTCGGTGAAGTACATGTTCTCTTTGTAGTTGTCCATGTGGCCCGAGATCTCCCACATCCTTCCGCGCAGGATCCCCGGTCCGTATACGATCTGGTAGCCGTTCTTCAGGTGCAGCCTTTTCTCATAGTCCTCGAGCACGGTCCTGAGGATGCCGCCCTTGGGCAGGAGCACCACCAGGCCGGGGCCGATATCGTCCGAGACCATGAAGAGCTCCAGCTCCTTGCCGAGCTTTCGGTGATCGCGCTTCTTGGCCTCCTCCACGAAGGTGAGGTAGCTTTTCAGCGCCTTTTCCGACGCAAAGGCCGTGCCGTAGATGCGCTGAAGCATCTGGTTATGCTCGTCCCCGCGCCAGTAGGCGCCGGCCACGGACAGGAGCTTGAAGGCCTTGATATAGCCGGTGGAGGGTACGTGCGGCCCACGGCACAGATCGGTGAAAC
>JAKQBR010000330.1 GCA_029574005.1 Deltaproteobacteria bacterium
CCGAGACCCACGGCGAGAGCTTCAATAAGGTGGCGGGTCTTGACGCCGAGATCCACAAGAATCACGACCACATAGTGGAACGGCTGGCGGAGGTCTTCGCGCGAGGCATTCGCAACAAGCGGTTCAAGCCCATCGCCGATCCCCTGTCGTTGGCCGTCGCCCTGGATGCGCTCACCTCGGCCTTTTTCTTCCGATGGCTTGAAAACCCTGGGGCCCAAGCATATCATGAAAACACGGACACCATCCTGGATATCCTCTTCAAAGGCCTTCTGGACGAGTGAAGCGGCCGTGCGGATCGCTTACAACGCAACGTATGTCTGACAAATATGGGAGGAAGGTAATGAAGTCTCTGACCAGACCCGATCGAATCGTCACCACGGTTTTCATCCTGAGCGCAGCCTGCGCCTGCCTTTTCGTCGGCTGCAAAGGCCGCGAGCAAGCCCCGCCCTCCTTCCCGCCCCCCGAGGTGCTCACCATGACGGTCAAGGCCCAGCCGGTGGCGTTGACCACCGAGCTGCCCGGCCGCACGTCCGCCAACCTGGTGGCCGAGGTGCGGCCACAGGTCAGCGGTATCATCCAGAAACGCCTGTTCACCGAGGGCGCCGTCGTCAAGGCCGGTCAGGTCCTGTATCAGATCGACGCCGCTCCGTTCCAGGCGGCCTACGACAGCGCCCAGGCATCGCTCGCCAGGGCGGAGGCGTCTCTGCCGGCGATCCGCTCGCGCGTTCAGCGCTATCGCGAGTCACTGGCCTCCAAGGCGGTCAGCCAGCAGGACCTCGACGATGTCGAATCGTCATTGCGGCAGGCCGAGGCCGAGGTCAAGTATTGGAAGGCCGCGGCGCAGACCGCTCGCATCAACCTGGGGTATACGCGGGTAAGCGCTCCCATCGCGGGCCATATCGGCAAGTCCAATGTGACCGAAGGCGCCCTGGTCACGGCCGGCCAGCCGGTGCCCCTGGCGACCATTCAACAGTTCGACCCCATCTACGTGGACGTGCCCCAATCAACGGCCGAGCTGCTGCGTTTGAAAAAGCGCATGCAAGGCGGCCAGCTCACTCCGGACGGCGCCGACCAGAAAAAGGTCAAACTCATCCTGGAAGACGGTTCCCTGTATCCCTGGGAGGGCACCCTGCAGTTCAGAGACGTCACGGTGGATCGGACGACCGGGAGTGTCACCCTGCGGGCGGTCTTCCCCAACCCGGAAAACATCCTCCTGCCGGGCATGTTTGTGCGCGCCGTCGTGCCCGAAGGCGTCAACGACAAGGCCATCCTCATCCCCCAGCAGGCCGTATCGCGCGATCCCAAGGGCAACCCCCTGACGCTCGTCGTGGGGCCTGACGGGAAGGTCGCGCTGCGTCCGATCACCCTGGACCGGGCCATAGGCAACCAGTGGCTGGTGGCCTCCGGCCTTGACGTCGGCGAAAAGATCATCATCGAGGGTTCGCAAAAGGCCATGCCCGGGACCGTGGTCAAGGCCATCCCGAGCGAGCAGGCCGGTCCCGCCGCGACACCACCCGCCGCTGCGGCGAAGTAACGGAGGCGGCCGATGCTTTCCAAATATTTCCTCGAACGCCCGGTCTTTGCCTGGGTCATCGCCATCGTCATCATGACCGCGGGCATACTGGCGATCTACAACCTGCCCATATCTCAATACCCGGAGATGTCGCCGCCCTCCATCTCCATTTCGGCCTTCTACCCCGGATCTTCGGCTGAGGCGGTCGAGAACAGCGTGACCCAGCTCATCGAACAGCGGATGACCGGGCTGGATAACCTAATCTATATGTCCTCGGAGAGCGACGCGGCCGGCAGCGCCCGGCTGGAGCTGACCTTTGCCCCGGGCACCGACCCGGATATCGCCTGGTCCAAGGTACAGAACAAGGTCCAGTCCGCCTTGCCGAGCCTGCCCGAGGTGGTTCAGAATCAGGGTGTCCAGGTGGCCAAATCCACACACAATTATCTGATGGTCGTTTCACTGGTCTCAGAGGACGGCCGCTTGGACAGCATGGATCTGCAGGACTACGCCGTATCCAAACTGCAATCGGTCCTGGCGCGTGTGCCGGGCGTGGGCGAGGTGGAAATCTTCGGCGCCGGCTATACCATGCGCGTCTGGTTTAATCCCGAAAGGCTCACGGATTATCGTCTCACCGTGGAGGATGTGATGGCCGCCCTCAAGGCCTACAACGTGGAGGTCTCGGCCGGACAGTTCGGCGGCGCGCCGGCCGTGGAAGGACAGCGCCTGAACGCCCCCATCGTGGTGCAGAACATGCTTACCACGCCGGAAGAGTTTGCCGGCATACCGCTGCGCGTCAATCCGGACGGGTCCATCGTGCGCATCGGTGATGTGGCCCGCACCGAACTGGGGTCCGAACTGTACGACATCAAGGCCTTACACAACGGCAAAGAGTCCGTGGGCATCGCCATCCGTCAGGCCACTGGCGCCAACGCCTTGGATGTATCCAAGGCCGTAAAGGCCAAGATGTCGGAGATGAGCCGCTATTTCCCGACCGGGGTCACCGTGGAATATCCCATGGACTCCACCCTGTTCATCAAGGTGGCCATCAAAGAGGTGGTCAAGACCCTCATCATAGCGATCTTGCTGGTCTTCCTGGTCATGTGGCTCTTCCTGGGCAACATGCGCGCCACCTTGATCCCGACGATTGCGGTGCCGGTGGTCATCCTGGGGACCTTCGCGATCCTGGGGCTCTTCGGGTTCTCCATCAACATGCTGACCATGTTCGCCATGGTGCTGGCCATCGGCCTGTTGGTGGACGACGCCATCGTGGTGGTGGAGAACGTGGAACGCATCATGAGCGAAGAGGGCCTGCCGCCCAAGGAAGCCACGGCAAAGTCCATGGAGCAGATCACCAGCGCGCTGATCGGCATCGGCCTGGTGCTCTCGGCCGTGTTCGGACCCATGGCCTTCTTCCCCGGCTCCACCGGCATCATCTACCGGCAGTTCTCCATTACCATCATATCGGCCATGCTGCTTTCCGTGGTCGTGGCCTTGATCCTGACGCCGGTGCTGTGCGCCGGACTCCTGAAGCCGGTCAAGGCCGGTCATGAACCGGCTGAGAACGCCGTCTTTTTCCTTAAACCCTTTTTCCTGTGGTTTGATCGCGTCTTCTTCGGGCTGCGGGATCGCTACGTGAAGACGGTCGACCATTCGCTTTCACGCAAGACACGCTATGGTCTTGTTTTCCTCGTAATGGTCGCGCTCATGGGGGTTTTGTACCTGCGCATGCCCACCGCCTACCTCCCGGATGAAGACCAGGGCATATTGCTGGCCCAGGCCATGCTGCCGTCCGGTTCAACCCTGGAGCAGACCAAGGAAGTCACAAAGAAGATGGAAGATTATTTCAAGCAACATGAAGCCGAGGCGGTGGAATCGACGTTCATCATCACCGGCGTCGGTTTCTCGGGACGCTCGCAGAACAACGGGATGGTCTTTGGAAAGCTCAGGGATTGGGACCTGCGTGACAGGAAAGAGCTCAAGGCCCAGGCCATTTCAGCCCGGGCCACGATGGCCTTTGCCGGCATCCGCAATGCCCTGGTGTTTGCCTTTACCCCGCC